>JBBEBC010000084.1:5623-27298 GCA_040882555.1 Bacteroidia bacterium | reverse complement strand
AAGCAAAAAATTTTAATTCGATTAATAAAGTATAAATTATTATCTCTTTATTTAATTAAATATATTTTATTCATCTGTCTTGTATAGACTGCATTCTTGCAATGATTCATGATTAAATGCACCTATTGAAACAACAGGGTTTTAGCGCAAAACATTTATTGGGGAAATTATATTTGTTATTTTTTAAATTTCCTTTAAATAGGGAGTCTTAACGTGTTGGTGCAACATTAAAATTGTGAAAATAATTCTTTAATCGTTTCAATTGAATTTAAGGTGAATATTCAAGTATTTCAATTGACTAATCGCTAATTATCACTAATCAATTGAGCTAATTTATTCTTCTAACAAGAATTCAGATATTCCTTTAATACTTTCTCTAGCTTCTGGCACTAATGTGTGCATGAGTTGAAAAACATGCACCATATCTGGAAATATTCTTATAGAAGCCTTAACGCCAGCATCTCTCGATTTTTGTGTAAATTCTACTGACTCATTTAACAGCATTTCTCTTTCGCCAACATGTATTAAAAATGGCGGAAAATTTTCGGGGTTTCCTAAAGCAGGTGAAGCCCAATGATGCAAAGCGTCTGCTCCATTCAAATATCTTTTTGCCCATATTTCAACAGCCTCCGGATCTAACATTGGGTCATCGTGAGTACTTCCTTTACCATCTAATAATGATACATTGAGATTCAACCATGGTGAAAGTGCAAAGGCTTTTCCTGGCAGAGGAAGTCCTTGATCTTTAAGTGAAAACATAGCTGCAAAGCTAAGACCTCCACCAGCCGAATCGCCTCCTACAATTACCTTTTCAGGACCGAACTCATTCATTAGAACTTTCAAAGCACGAGTAGCATCTTCTACTGCTGCTGGAAATGGAAACTCAGGAGTCATGCGATAATTTATAGCTAGAATTTTCATACCACTTACTCTACTCAAGTAACTAATCATAGTGCGATGAGTTCGCCAAGAACAAACCGCATATCCTCCGCCGTGCAAGTAAAGTATCACCTTATCCGACTTCAAAGTTTTAGGAGTAAACCAAGCAGAATCTAGCCCTTCAAAATTATATGGTTGCACTTTTACTTTGGGATCATCCGCAAGAGCAATTTTAGAAAGCAATTGTATAATCTTTAAGCCTCTGAGTCGATGTTTTTTTCTATCATAAGCGATAGCTTTTAAAAGCCTCGACCCTGGCACCATCAACTTTCCTATTCCTGACATCTTACGAATATCGATTTTTTAAATTTCAAATACCTGCTCTATTTAAGATTTCTTTTGCCTTATTTCTTATTTGTTCGGGCATTTCAACCGCAGGTGCATGATGTGGTTTAATTCTAGCATCAACAATCAATGGTCCCAAGCATCCCCAATGTTTATTTTTAGAAAATGATTCAACTCCATAAACATCATGTGATGGATTGCTTCTCGTAAAAGTAACCCAAAGCCAGTTATTTAAATGCTGAGATACAAACTCGCTATCATCGCAAAGCGTAATCCAAGGAAATTCATTTTGGATGCTAACCGGAATAGCTTCCTCCAGTCTTTTTAGTTCTACTTCAGCATTTTCTTTTGTTGTAAACTTTGGACCCTTCAAGCAAATAACTCCCGCCATTAGAACTTTAACATCTGAAAATCCTTCAGGTAAAGAAATACTAGCATTCCAATTATCTGAAAGTTGACGGATGGGTTTACCAACGGCAGCTAACACCAATTTCGATCCTGAATTCAAGCCATCTCCACTGTAATCAAGCGTATCTATGCTTGTATTTGTGTAAAAATGCAAATCTCTACCTAAATCTATCCTCTCTAAAATATGTCTAAAGAAAGCACCTTCATCATGAGTGCTTAAATTTTTGCCATCTTGCTTAGACGCAATAAATAGCCATTTAGCAAGACTCAGTTGCCCTGTTCCTAGAATATGGTTTGCTATTGTAAGTAATTCAGCTGGACGCGGATTTTCAAGGAATGGCGTATACCTCTCACTTCCTATAGCTAAAAGCAGAGGATGCACTCCTGAAGCGTCAACTGCATGAACTTCCTCAACTCCCGGTAATTCATCTTTAATAGCTGCACCTGTTAACTCATGAATCAAAGCACCGAATGCTGTATCCTCTTGCGGAGGTCTTCCTACGACTGTGAAAGGCCAAATAGCATCTTTCCTGTGATACACATTTTTAACCTTCATTAAAGGAAAAGGATGCTGTAGCGAATAATATCCTAGATGATCTCCAAACGGGCCTTCGGGCTTATTCTCATTTGGATAAACTTCTCCAGTAATTACAAAATCAGCCTCTGAACTAATGCAAAATCCTTCGTTATCATAAAAATATCTAAATCGTCGTCCGTTTAATGCTCCCGCGAAAGTCATTTCCGACATCCCTTCAGGCAAAGGCATAACAGCACTAAGAATATGCGAAGGCGGGCCGCCTACAAAAATACTTACTTTTAAGGGTAGTCCTTTAGCATTACTTTTTGTTTGATGAACTCCAATTCCTCTGTGAAGCTGATAATGAAGTCCTATTTCTTTATCTTGAATATAGGCATTTCCACCAAGCTGGATTCTATACATTCCTAAATTAGCATGCATGATTCCCGGCTTATCTATATCCTCTGTGTAAACTGCAGGCAGAGTAACAAAAGGTCCTCCGTCTTTAGGCCAATGAATAATTTGAGGTAAATCACTAATACTGCATGAATAAGCTGCAACAGGCTTGGAAAAATGACTTTTTAAAGGAAGGGCTTTCAATGCGGTGAAAGGAACATGTAAATGTTGCAAAGGCTTTTTCAATGCAAGCATTGGATCACTTTTCAGTGAAATTAATTCCTGCACATTTTTCCATGTGTCTCGAAACATGAACTTACTTCTTTCAACAGTCCCGAATAAATTTGAAACAGCAGGGAATTTACTGCCCTTTACTTTTTCGTAAAAGATAGCAGGTCCCTTATTTTCAAATGCTTCAAGATGAATTGCCGACATTTCCAAATTAGGGTCAACTTCATGCTTGATTCTTTTGAGATGACCATGTCTTTCAAGGTCAATTAGACAATCCTTTAAACTTTTATATCCCATTTTTAAAAGTGAATCTCAAATAACTATGCTTCCATCATAATTCTAAGCCCTGCAACGATAAGGAATTATTCAATAGTGATAGTACAGATTAACTAATAAATGGAGGCTTTTGTTCTTCATCTAAGGAAGCTGAAAGGTCAAATCCAAGTAGCTTAGTGTTTTTAAGTGTACATTTGGCCAAATTTATAAAATAGCACATGAAAATAATTCAAACATTGGTTTTGGTAGCGCTTTGTTCTATCGGCCACGCACAACTTGACAAAGTGGCTTTGATTTCTGTATTTGGAGACAGGAATTTATCTGATAGCCCTTTGGAAACCAAAATCTATGAAGCTTTGATGAAAGACTCATCCTTCAATCTTGTTCCAATCGTTAATAAGTTTGACGTAACTATTAGAGAAACGTTTTTGCCACAATTCCCATTTCCATTTTTAGATAAATCAGAAGTTGTTGATGCTGATGGTTATCCTGAGATAAAGGAGCTAACACGTTGGGCAAAAAATGATTGGTCTACGACTCCTGCTGATAAATATGTATCTATTGCTGCATATGGTATCGCAGATGACAATGATGCAATTGCAAAATCATTTGAAATATTAGGCGATGAAATTGATGGAGTTATGATTGCATACATCAACTTTAACATTTATGATGCAGGAGGTGTTGGTCCTCTTGCCAAAAAGAAGGTTTATGCTTATGTAAATATTAAGATATTCGATAGACAAGGAAATCGAATATTTAAATTAAAAGAAAGAGCAAGTTCTGATAAAGGGGTTTTATCTGTTTCTGGTATTATTACAGATTTAGACAAAGTATTGCCAATGATAGAATCAGCTTCTAATAACCTTCTAGAAGATATGGTTAAAAAACTTCCTAAGTCATTAAACAAAATGGCAAAAAAAATTGAAAAGAATAAGAAGGTAGATTAATAATAAAATTGAAATTAAGGCGCAATCACACAAAAAGTGGTTGCGCTTTTTTTTGTTAATTCATCACGGATTTTTAATACAAGAGGCCAAACCAGGATTTTCGAACTGGCAGAAATATCCACATTCAGCAATGACCTCTTTATAATATTTTGTATCTGAGAATAGTTCTTTCATCATATAAAAATATTCGCCAGCAATAAAATCACTTTCTCCTCGCAAAACATATTCTTTCTCTAACCATTCATTATGTTGGCACTTTGCAGCCATCCAAAGACATTTAGCTCGAAACTCCTTGTTTTTGGAATGCTCCATAGCTTTCAGGTAATTAATTTCTGCTTTGTCACAATTGTAATAGCTTGAAGCCATTGAATTGCCAATTGCAGTTGTTGACATAAACCGTGCATTTCCGTAATATGTCATATTGTACAGACCATTTGCATATAAAAAGTAATTGTTAGCCTTTTCGTTTGGATCAACAGACGTAACAGCCTTATTTTTAAGTTCAATCATCTTGTCAACAAAGGCTCTCTTTGTGTATTTTACTTTTTGAGGTAAACCATGATCGCAGTCATGGCAATCTTTGATTCTAAAATTGAATGGATTTCCATATAGTTCATCTGTTCCCAAAGACACACTTTTGTCATAGATAGAATCAGCAGCCTCGAAATTGTATTCGTAAACCTTGATAACCGCAAGAATATTGTACAAATCAGAGGTGCCCAGCGGGTAACGCCCGATGAGATATTTACTTAATTTATTGTTATCCTTATTTTGCATAAATGCCAGCATATTTCTGACATCACTTTCGTTTTTATAGTAGTTGTAAGTATTTGGGGAGCAGAGTTCAGCTAACAATTCTTCACCTTTAGCTAAATACATCTTATTCATTTTTCTAAGAACAAACTGGATTGCATTTTCATCTCTTTTTACTCCCGTTGATACTTGATTTACCTCATTAATTAAGTCGATAATTTTATTTTCAGTCTCATCATTTATTTCAGAAATTTCACTAAAACTAATCAGTAGTTTATTGATAGCAACTTGAGCCAAAACGGCTTTGTTATTCTTAGTAACCTTAAGAGCTAAATCAGTATTTAACATTGCCTTTTCTGAGTTCCCTCCAATCCAATTTAAATAAGCTGCTGAAATAAGCCAAACGTCTTTATCATATTCTCGGACTTCAGCTATTCTCTCTACGGTGTTTATTAAATCATCTAGCTGCTCTTCTTTAATACTATTCCACGAAAATAGCGGATCAGGAGTAAATGAAGCTAAGTTTGACTCATCTGCAAATGGATAATATTCATTGTTTCTATAATCTGAATTTTCAACTAAATTATTTTCTGCAATATTAACAGCTCTCACTAATAATAAAGGGAGTAGATCAGAAGTGCTATTTAATTTAACTATTTCTTTCATCCCATTTAATGGGGCAGCATAAACACCCATTAAATGCCACAGTAACTCTTTTTCTCGAATTGATTTAGCTAATAGTAAAGTTTCCTCCCATTCTTTGTCCGATTGAGGATGAAAACTTTCAAATGCCTCAAACTTATATGCTTCTTCGTAATCATAAAGCTTAGCATACCAGATGTTAGCCTCAGAAAAATTTGAAAGTTTTACATTACATGCTGCTTCATAGCCCTTTGTTCTAAGGTACATTTGACCGTCTAACAATGTATAGTTGAAGTCTAGTTTAACAAATGAGATTCCTTGATCATACTTCTCCGTTAGATAACATAATCTAACAATTTGAAATGCGTACCTTAAGCGAATAAATTCAGATTTAACGCTTATATATTTTTCAAGAGCAGTTGATTTTTCTAGTTCTAACGCCTGTTGATCAAGTGGCTCAGGATTCCAATCCCAAGGTTTACGATAGATAATAGTTTCAACTCTTTTTGCAAGCTTTAAGTATTCTAGACCTTCTAAAAAGTCTTTTCTATTTTTATATAATTCTTCATTGCTATATTGATCAATGAATTTACCTGAAGCTGATTTAATTAAGCTATCTGTAAATGTTTCGGAATATTTGTAAACTAAATCATTAATTTTTTCATCACTCAATCCTATGAAATAGGTTTTCCATTCTTCAATATTTAATTCATTTTTTGTTTTTGCCGAAGTACTTGGCCGGCCTGGTATTTTTACTTCATACGGTGAATAATAGTCCCAAATACTCAAGAAGAATGAATCATACTTGTCACTTTCAACTATTTCAGGAATAAACATCGATAAATCGATAATATCACCTAGGTCACCTCCCCCGCAACCTTTTACTGTAGAAGAATCTTGAGGAAATAAGAGTGAACTAATTAAAAACAGAGATGATATCTTTAATTTTATTTGCTTCATATTTTTTAAGTTGATCGGAACCTAAGTGATAGAATACTACTTTAAACTTCGATGAATTTACATATTTTGAAACTTGTTTAGCCGCTATTTTGCAAAGTTCCGCAGATACCTTTTCTACTTTTATTAAATCACCTTTCTGGAAATAACTGCCAGAACAAAATCCATCAGAAATACAAACATATTTATCGCCTAGTTTTTTAAGATGATTACATAGCTCAATATCAGTCATTCGATTTTCGGGAATAATTTCCTGAAGTTCTTCAAAACGGTATTTTAAGCCCCAGGAATAGGAGGGAAGGGCATAATCAAGCAATAAGGGGTATTGCTGCAATCTATCTAAATACCTTGAGGATACGTCATAATCGTAAATCGAGTTTTTTTCTGAAAATATTTTTAAGTCTCCCATATTGTAAAACATGAGCATGCCTTTATCAACTGGTGGGATTCCAGTTTTTTCAGGATATTTGATTTGATGAAGCCTTATAGTACATGATAGTGGAATACTCAAATTAATCTTCTGCTTTAATAATTTCAAGAATTTAAAATACTGATTTTTACTTCCGGCAGTCCAATCACAATCTATCTGAAATTCACTCCATTTAGCCTCTATTTCAGAGGTCATATTCCTTGACAAATCAATAATGTTCGAAGCAAGTTTTCCTAATTCTGAATCTGATATATGAATAAATGTCCTTTGCGTAATATAAATTACAGGAATAATATCAAGCCCTTTAGGCCAGGTACCTTTAAATGATGTATTGGCAAAGGGTTCTATGTCTGCATCTTCAGACTTTTTATCTACGTCAAACAAATGAACATACAACTCATTTACCTTTAATCTGTTGATTAAATTCAATTCATTTTCATCCAAATTAAATTCTGTTTTCCAATGATAGAATGATGTGGAAACGTCTCTTTGCGCCGACTCTAAAATCAGTAACGATAACAGAATACTTAACGCAATTATTAAATATAGAATTGAATTTTTCAAAACGGTTTTTGAGGCAAATCAATCATTGTTGAAATTATATTTCCCATTTGAAATTCTTAACTGGGGCTTCACATTGATTACCACGACATAAATAAAAAGTTAAATCTTTGCTAGCAGTCCTTCCTTCAAATAGTGGAATTTTCGAATCTTTTTCTGTAGCAGCAATTAGTACATCAGGTTTGTAAATCTTACGTAATTCTTTCGCCTTCTCTATAGCTCCTGCACCTGTTATTACAAGCTCTTTAAACTCCTCAGTTTGTTCAAGAACTAACATTGCCCAATTTGAATATCCGGGGCCATAATTGATTAATTCTTCCCTTACAGTTTTTAGCATTTTTTTACTTTGCATTATCCATTCTTCCTTGCCGAAATAGATGCCAAGTTTGTTTAAATTCCTCGCCATTACTGAATTGGAAGCAGGTTGAACATTGTCAGATGTTTCTAATTGTCTTGCAACCCACACTTCGCTTTGATTTGATGTAAAGTAGAATAAGCCGGATTCTGATTTTTCAAAGTCATCTAATACTGTGAAAGTTAATTCTCTTGCCTCGAGCAGCCATCTCTCATTGTAATCACTTTCGTATAAACTAATTAAAGCATCAATAAAAAAAGCATAATCTTCAAGAAAGCCTGAGATAGTAGCTTTACCATTTTTCCAACTATGGTATAGCTTTCCTTGGTCATTTTTTAGATTATGAAGAATGAATTCTGTTGCTTTTATTGCCTGAATATGCATTCCTTTATGTTCAAATACTCTCGATGAATCGGCCAGACCTTTTATCATCATTGAATTCCAGCTGCAAAGCATCTTGTCATCTAATCCCGGTCTGATTCTTTTCTCCCTTTCCAAAAGTAATTTCGATTCTATTTTATAAATCGCTTTTTTTAAATCCTCATCTGAAATTTCAAGTCGTTCAGCAACAAGCGTATTTTCATCACGTCGTAACAGAATAAAATTCTCTTTTTCCCATAATCCGAAAGTATTTATTGAATAATATTCTTTAGCAATTTTTAATTCATTTTCATTTAAACAAGCCTCTAATTCAGAGAGTTGCCAAACATAAAACTTCCCCTCTTCCCCTTCGCTATCTGCGTCAAGTGCCGAAAAAAAATAGCCTTCATTTCCAGTTAACTCCCTTGAAATAAATTCTGCCGTTTGAAAGCAAACTCTTTTATAATCTTCATCAGCACGGTGTAAATATGCCTCCGCATACAAACTCATTAATTGACCATTGTCGTAGAGCATTTTTTCAAAATGAGGCACTTTCCAATATGGATCAGTAGAATATCTGGCAAAGCCTCCTCCAATTTGATCATATATTCCTCCAAATGCCATTTTTTTAAGTGTCAAGTGGGCATAAGCTAAAACATGATTTTGATTTATCAGGTGACCGTAACGTAATAAGAATTGATAATTATTAGGTAATGGGAATTTCGGTGCTCTATTTGGACCTCCTTCTTCATGATCACTAATTCCCATCCATTTATTTACGCTTTCTCTCAAATCCTCAATACTAACTGATTGCTCTCCTTTTTTTGCTTTAAATAATTCACTTTGTTGAATGCCTTTAGTTAGATTTTCAGCATATTCTTCTACCTGTTTGTAGTCTTTTGTAAAAAGTTGATGAATTTGATTCAATATTTGCTGCCAGTTAGCTTTTGGGAAATAGGTGCCTCCATAAATGGGTCTTCCATCTGGTAAGGCAAAGCAATTCAATGGCCATCCGCCCCTGTTGGACATAAGTTGAACAGCTAACATATATAATTGATCAATATCTGGCCTTTCTTCTCTATCAACCTTGATACAAATAAAATATTCATTCATTAAAGCTGCAGTCTCCTCATCCTCAAAACACTCTCGCTCCATTACATGACACCAATGACAAGCTGAATATCCTATGCTGATCAACAGCGGTTTATTTTCTTTTTTCGCCATTAAAATCGCTTCATCGCCCCAAGGATGCCAATTTACTGGGTTGTGAGCATGTTGCAATAAATATGGACTAGTAGATTCTATTAGTTTATTAGTGAATTTATGCATGTTATTTTTTGCCTACGGCCGATTAGATCGCAATTTACTTTGAATCGCTAAACTTCACTACTTTTGAATACTTTAAAAAAAATATATGTCTCAGGAAGTACGCCAATTGGAACCATCATTAGTTTGGAATAATTTCGAAAATTTAAATGCCATACCACGCGCATCCAAACATGAGGAACGGGTGATTGATTTTATAATGGGTTTTGGAAAATCGCTTGGTTTGGAAGTGAAGAAGGATGATGTTGGAAACGTTTTAATAACAAAGCCTGCTAGCGCAGGGATGGAAAATCGACCAATTGTTGTACTTCAATCGCACCTAGACATGGTGCATCAAAAAAATAGTGATACTGATTTTGACTTTAGTACTCAAGGTATTCAGTCGTACATTGATGGAGAATGGGTTAAAGCAAAAGGCACAACTCTAGGTTCAGATAATGGCATGGGGGTAGCCGCTGCTATGTCGGTATTGGCATCGAATGATTTGAAGCACCCTAAAATTGAAGCATTGTTCACAATTGACGAAGAAACTGGAATGACTGGTGCCAAGGGTCTTAAACCTGGTTTTCTTTCAGGAAGTATCATGTTAAATCTTGATACAGAAGATGATGATGAACTCTGCATTGGCTGCGCTGGAGGCATCGATTCCAATGTTTCTTGGAATTATAGGGAGGAGCCTAGTCCTGATGATTATTCTGCTTTCAAAATTGAGGTGAAAGGTCTAAAAGGCGGGCATTCAGGAGTTGATATTCATCTTGGAAGAGGTAACGCGAATAAAATTATGAATCGTCTTATCTACACTAGCCCTAAGGTTTGCGACATTCGAGTTTCTGGAATTAATGGTGGAAGTCTAAGAAATGCAATTCCACGTGAATCTGTTTCCACTGTGCTTACAGCTGATAAAGAGGAGCTTGAAAAATTTATTATTGAATTCAATAGTCTAATTTCAGAAGAATTAGGTAGTGCTGATCCAGGTTTATCAATTACGCTTTCTCCAGTCGATAAGCCTGAAAGAGTTATGAATAAGGATGATCAGAAAAAATTGATTAATGCTATTTACGCTTTACCAAATGGTGTTTATAGAATGAGCGTTGATATCTCTGATTTGGTTGAAACATCTTCATCATTGGCTAGAATTATCGTTGAGAATGGCTCTTTTATATCTCAAAGTTTACAGAGAAGTTCTGTTAATTCGGCAAAAAGAGACATCGCAAATTCCATTCGTGCGGCATTCGAGTTAATTGGCGCTGATGTGCAGCAAGGAGGAGATTATCCTGGTTGGAAACCACTTCCCGATGCCCCGATTTTAAAGACAATGAGAGAGCTCTACACAAGCATGTTTAATGAGGAGCCACAAGTAAAAGCTTGTCATGCAGGTCTTGAATGTGGCTTAATTGGTGAGCACTATCCTGAGATGCATATGATTTCATTTGGACCAACTATTAAAAATCCACATTCGCCAGATGAGAAGGTTAAGATTGATTCTGTGCAGAAGTTTTGGTCATTTCTTGTGAAGACCCTAGAGGAAATTCCACACATGAATTAAACTGTGACTGAATCATTATTTGACTTAAAAGAAAAAGTCGTTTTATTTATTGGGGCAGTATTTCCGGAGCCAGAATCTTCTGCAGCAGGAACTCGCATCATGCAATTAATTGATTTATTTAAATCAAATGAATGCATCATCCATTTTGCAACAGATGCAGATAATTTAGAATATTCTATTAACCTGAAAGAGGAAGATATTCAGGTTGAAAGTATTCAGTTGAATGACTCTTCTTTTAACGATTTCTTGCTCCGTATTAATCCAGAGATTGTGGTTTTCGACCGGTTTATGACGGAGGAGAAATTTGGATGGAGAGTCATCGAAACTGTACCAAAAGCCTTGCGAATTCTTGATATGGAGGATTTTCACGGTTTGCGCCTTGCACGACAAAAGGCTGTTGAGAATGGGAGATTAGCAAAAGAAGCAAACCTAAATCAGCCTGCGACATTTCGCGAGATAGCCTCAATTTTTCGTTGTGATTTGAGCTTAGTGATAAGTTCATTTGAATTAGATATTCTAGAAAGAGAGATTGGAATTCCGAAACGGTTGTTGCATTATTTGCCATTGTTTGCAAAGCCTTCGGCCGATAATATTAGCCTGAATTCATTTCATGAAAGAAAGAACTTTGTCTCCATTGGTAATTTCAGACATCCACCGAATCTAGATTCTGTGCTTCAATTAAAACATGAAATATGGCCTCAAATAAGGCATGCTATTCCTCATGCAGAATTACATATTTATGGAGCTTATGAAAATTCAATCATTTCAACTCTTAATAAACCTTCTGAAGGTTTTGTAATTAAAGGAAGAGCTAAAAATGTTGACGAAACTCTTTCGCAATACAGAGTTATGCTTGCTCCCTTAAGATTTGGCGCAGGTTTGAAGGGGAAATTAATTGATGCAATGCGGAATGAAACTCCCTCAATAACAACAAATATTGGAGCTGAAGGGATGTTGCACGAAGAGCAGTGGGCTGGTTTTATTTGTGATGACTTGGATGATTTTTCAGATAAAGCAATATTTCTGTATCAGTCGCAAGTTGACTGGGAAAAATTCTCTGCTATTTCTTCCCATATTTTAAAAAAACACTTTTTACAAGGTGATTTTGAAAGGGAATTTATTGACCTCATAAAATATACAATCTCAAACCTGCAATTTTCGCGAAACGGAAATTATATTGGGCAAATGCTGCAACTTCAAGAATTAAATGCAACAAAATACATGTCCAAATGGATTGAGGAGAAAAATAAAAAACTTAATTAACAGGAATTTCTACTGGCAATTTCAATTTTACTGGAATTGTTTTAGTCCAAAACCATCTCTTAATTGTCATTGAACCACTTACTTCAAAGTTAACTCGGCCGGTTAGCAAAGTGCCAATTAATGCTCCAGGCTTTTTTAGCATCGGAGCTAATTCAGCAGTAACATTCCAATCCATCTCAGGGTGTAACTGCCTCCTTATTTTCATTGTTCTACTTGACTTAATTTGAGCAATTCGTGTTCCTGCCATCATTAAATCCAAGTCAACTCTTTTAACTTTAAATTTCAATTTATCAGGATTTTTAAGTCGAGTAGTAAAGGTAAATGGCAATTCTCCTTGACTTAATTTCCCCACTTTGAATTGGGAAATACCATCGATTGTTGGAGCAATAACATGCTTGTAATTTGTGCAAGAAGCGAAGCTTCCCAAGATAATTACAGACAAAAGAAAAATAATTGATTGTTTTATAATCATCTGAAGTGGAAACGTAGTTTGTTTCATTACAATAACGTACTTGAGTCAGGCATGTTGCTTTACCTCAAAATAGATAAAAATGAAAAATGTCAGGGATTTACTGTAATTGCAGTTGTTGTTACCTTATTGCTAAAGTTACCCGCCCTGTCACGAATTCGTACTTCAAAAGTTGCAGATTCAGGCGATGAACTTCCAGAAGTAATCCCAACGGCAGGAATAACAAGACTTAGGTTTCCACGAATAATAATATTGGAGTTATCGGGACCTAATTGTCTTATTCTTAAACCATATTCTAAACTAGTTCGTAGGTCAGTGATAAATGCATTTTCAACACCCGAAACATTTTCACCTAAGTCACCATCTCCATCAGTATATTCAATATTAATCACCACTGAATCTGCATAAGCTTCAACGTTAACGGGGCTAATACTTTTGAAAGTTATTTGGGGCTCAGGACCATATTCATTCTCTTCTTTTTTACATGCAGAGAAGATGATTAAGAAAATAATTCCAGCTATTGAGAAAGGGTTTTTCATCATGGTTCTACAATAAAACTCCAGTATGTTTTATAAGGTTCAATAGTTGAGTTAGTTGGAAACTCAGCATTCTCTGTATGATTACCATCATTTACCTGATATCTCATAAAATAAGTTTCTCCCGCAGTAAGATTTTCTGTGGTAACCGTAATGAGCCAAAATTGATCTCCATTCGCTGGATTTGAAAAGAACTGTCCAGTGAAATTTTGA
The DNA here is from genome assembly GCA_040882555.1 of Bacteroidia bacterium. Taxonomy (GTDB): domain Bacteria; phylum Bacteroidota; class Bacteroidia; order M30B66; family M30B66; genus M30B66. The sequence goes on along the minus strand of JBBEBC010000084.1, from coordinate 13,885 downwards.
GCATTTGAAAAATCATCAATATTGGTGCTGATTTTTAGTTGATTTATAAGAAGTTCAGGAATAGGAGTTATGTCGTCTTCTACAGCAGCCACAAAATAAAAGCTCTCCACATCTGCTGGTAATTTAAACGGATTGAAGATGATACTATCAACTCGATTATTCAACGTTGAATACTCAATGTTGAAGGTTGTATTTACCGCGAAATAGAAAGTTATTAATGGTTGAAGATCAGGGCGCTCTGGTATAGAACCATCAGGAGCTTTCGCTCCTCCCATTATCCAGTTGCTTACATTATTAATATCCGCTTGAGGTAAACCAGTACCAATATTATCTTGTGGCATTCTATCATCTTGGTTTACAAAGCAGCAATTTGTGATGCGTTCATGGAGAACCGACATCGAAGTATCCCCCGGAACAACTCTGAATTTGAAATCTTCATTTTCATTATTCTTTGTTATTTCAGAATAAACTAAAGTAGAGTAAGAACTCTGCACGCTTCTGAAATCAGGTTCGAAATTCCCATCATGGCAGCCAGGAACAGCACATTTAGGAAGAAAAACATTTCTATGCAAACCTGTTATACTTGATGGGTTTAGCGTGTCGTCTGGATTTTCATTAGTTCCATAATCAATTGAATCGTATGGATTCAAAGGTTCTTCAACTTCTTTGGTACAAGATGAAATTTGAATCGCCCCTAAAGCTAAAACTATCAATAATAGTTGCTTTCTCATACGATCGCTTCATTTAATACGCGTCCACTAAGCATACCTCCTGGAATTGAATCTCTAAAGCCGAGAATATGTCCAATAGTAGGAACAATATCAATGCTTTCCCCAGTAATATCATTTATCACTAACCCCTGGTTTACCTTACCTGCAGGTCCTACAACCATGCAAAATATTTCTCGTGAAGTTGAATCACTCGTATGATCAATTGCTGGTTGACCAAAACTATCAAGGATGGTATTAGGCTCCAGATTTCTTCCATGCTCTGGAGCTACAATTAAAATTGTATCATTTGCCATTCCTGGAGTATTCTGAATAGTTTGCCACAATTTCCCAACTGCATAATCAGCTTTTCTAAGATTGTTGCAATATTCTGTGAAATTTGAGTGACAAATATCAACGCCTTGCATATTTACGACCAACAATTCAGGATTAAACTCTTGTATTATTTGTTCTGCATAGTAAACATTATACATGTCGCCATTCATGCTAGCTCCAACGCCCCAAGGGTTTGTAGCTTGGCCATTTTGAGCATTGATTAGTTGTTGTCTAATAAAACTTTGTAATAAATCAGAATCATTCATCCCGTTAGAAACACTTGAACCTTCAGCTTGGGACTGAATTGCAAATGAGTCGTTAAAGAAATTTCGCAATGAATTAATTTTTTCTCCTTCGGAGGAAGAGAATATCCGTGGATTGGATAATGCGTTTAGTCCATCATCTGAAATTAATGTGCTTGGTTGCATATAGTTTGCACCGTACAATGCACCATACCCTGGATAAGTGCTGTAATTAAGAGAAGGGTAGGGACCAAGCGTATTTGAAACCCACCATGCATTTAATGCCGATTGATTTGGGTCTGAGTGTTTTCTGTAATATTCAAAAACTGTTGGATTTCTTGGTGGCTCTTTGATATTCAAATCCTGCAAGGTGTATGAACCTGTGATTGCAGTTGAGTGTCCATTGAAATGCCCTGTTGGTCCTTGAGCGTATCTAAATTGATTAAAAAGAGTGCCTTGTGATTGAAGTGAGCTACCTGGAATTGTTGGGAGTGAATCCATTCCAGCAGCAATTATAGGGTCAACACTTGCACCTCCACTTAGTAAACTTGGCATTAGGTTTCCCCGCTGTTTTTGAACCGATTCAATATTTCTAATTCCACCTGCGAACAAGCAAAAAACAACATGATTTGCAACCCGGTTTCCTGTGGCAGCGAATAATCTACCTGATGGTAAAATATAAGGAGCAACCACGGTAGCTGCTGCAGCCATTGCAGTTTTCTTTAGAAAGTCTCTTCTTGGAATGTATTTCGACATATTCTTAGTAGTATCTGTATTCATCCGATGTCATCATCGAATAATAAATTAATTCAGGTGTTAATTCAGTATCATCAATAATACTTTTCTCTAAACTAAAAGCCTCAAGTTCATTCGGTTCCCTATTAAAAAGTCTGGAGTATATCGTTTGTACAAATCCCGGAATGTCAGAACGCATCTGGCTGTTCGACATTAAACTAACATTGGGAGAATTAAGCATATTCTTGACAAGCAAGTCTTCTATTAATCTCTTATCTCCAAATGCAAGGTAGAGCAATGTTAATCGACTTAGATTGTTTTGAGAAATTGTATTGCCAAATACATCAGAATAAGCAATAGAAATAAACTCCACAGTACTTTTCGGAATACCCTTATTTATATCATCTTTTCTAGAAGTAACCGGATCAACCTCGTAAACAAAGACTGTTTCCTTTTTACATGAATTCAAAATGAAAAGGAGACTTATCGATGCATATAGAATATATCTCATCAGTTTATTATTTAAGTCCAGCATATTCATCGGTACTAAGTATTTCGGAAATTAAAGATTTATAATTCCCTGAATTTTTGTAAAGTTCAGAATAAGTTGTCATTTCTTCTGAGTTTGGAGCTCTAAATAAGAAGCGATTAAATAGAAGTTGAACTTGCCCTTCGTAGTAATCATCCGATTCAATAAATATATCTAAAAAATCACTTTTGCTTTGTCCTGATTCAAGAAAAAGCAGAGCATTAAACCCATCAACCATTAGGACTCCTTGCTCTGATTCATATGCAGTAGGATTTCTTAAAAGTAAATTCTGAAAACAAGCAATAACGAAATTTAGAGAGCCCATATTAATCTCGTCATAAAAATTATTGTAGAGACACCTTTTGTGAACGGCAGAGATGGAGGCATTCCCTGATATTAGATCTTGAACACTATTCTGAAGAGGATAAATTCTATCTAATTCAGTTTGAATTAATGGCCATTGTTCTTCAAATGAAGGCAAAGTTAACAAATACTCGAAAGTGTTGATGAAGTCTCTAATTTGAAGCGTGTCAAGACCATTCAATAAGTTGATGCGTGCAATTTCAAATTCTCTAGAATAGAAATCATTTTTTTCAAGGATACTTGAAACGACTGTCTTTCGAGAATTTTTATCAAAATTATTGTTATCTAGGGCTGTTTTAGCTTCATTATATTCTTCGTCAGACGACTCTCTTCCTAATAAACCAATATAAGATTTAATAATAAAATTACCTCTTAAACTTGCTGGTTGAGTTGGATCTGGGGGCGGTGTATTTCCAGGAATTATTTTCTCCTCCGTTTTATTGCAGCCTGTTAGGACAGTAATAAAAATTAAAAAGATTGTAGTGGCTTTTTGCATCATAATAAGGATACCTCTGCGGACAGTGAAAACGAAAGAAAGTTTAAAATGTTTTTTTAAGTTGCTGATAATAGTGATAAAAGTACGGAATAGTTTCTATACCTCTTAAATAATTGAAAATTCCGTAATGCTCATTAGGTGAATGAATTGCATCAGAATCTAAGCCAAAACCCATTAAAACTGTTTTCAAGCCTAGAATCTTTTCAAATGAGGCTACAATTGGAATACTTCCTCCACCTCTTGAAGGCAATGGTACTTTACCAAAGGTATGCTCCATGGCTTTTGAAGCGGCTCTATATTCATCCGAGTCAATCGGTGTCACAGCCGGAAATCCGCCGTGATGAGCTGTTACAACCACATGAATACTTGCTGGAGCAATTGATTCAAAATGTTGCTTGAATAATGCAGTAATCTTATCTGGGGTTTGATTGGGAACAAGTCGCATAGATATTTTTGCATAGGCTTTCGAAGGAAGAACTGTCTTTGCACCTTCTCCAATGTACCCTCCCCAAATCCCATTTACATCGAGGGTTGGTCTAATAGAAGTTCTTTCAACTGTTGAATATCCTTCCTCTCCTCGTACATCTTTTATATCAAGGGCTTTTTTATAATCATCAAGACTGAAAGGGGCTTTTGCTATTAATGAGCGTTCTTCTGTACTCAATTCAACAACATCATCATAAAAGCCTGGTACGTTTATTTTAAAACTTTCATCTTGTAAAGAGGCAATCATATCACACAAAACATTGATGGGATTTGCTACACCTCCTCCATAAACACCTGAATGTAAATCTCTATTTGGTCCAGTAACTTCTACCTGCACATAACTCAAACCTCTTAGACCTGTTGTAATTGAGGGTGTTTCATTTCCTAGCATGGAAGTATCCGAAACTAAAACGCAATCGGCTTTTAATCTTTCTCTGTTATTTTCGAGGAAGGCATCCAAATTAGATGAACCAACTTCTTCCTCTCCTTCTATCATAAATTTGATGTTGCAAGGCATGTCGTTGTTTTTCATCATTAACTCGAAAGCTTTTACGTGCATAAACATTTGACCCTTATCATCTGCGGCTCCTCTTGCATAAATTTTACCATCTCTTATCTCTGGCTCAAATGCAGGCGACTTCCACAAATCTAATGGGTCTGGAGGTTGCACATCATAATGACCATATACCAGCACGGTTGGCAACGAAGTGTCGACTATTTTTTCGCCATACACTATCGGATAACCTGGTGTTTGACAAACTTCCACTTTTTCAGCTCCAGCTTTAATTAAAGAGTTTTTTACTAATTCAGCAGCTTTTAAAACTTCGTTTTTATAAGCGGGGTCAGCACTTACAGAAGGAATTCTTAATAACTCAAATAACTCGTTAAGAAAGGGTTCGCGATGTGCTTCTACTTGTTCTTTGTAATTAATCATAATTTTAGGCGATAAAGTGTAAAAAATGTGGTTGGAAATAGCTTATTTTTACTTAAATTTTGGCATGAATTTAGCAATTGGAGAAAATAAAGTTTGAAATTAATCAAACATACAATCGAAATCTGCGTTCACAAATCAAATGAGTTCTAGACTTAAAAACAAACCATATTTTATTTGCATCTTGAGTTTTCTCATAATGCTGAGTGATGTGTCGTTTGCTCAACTCATAGTTTCTCAACAGAATGCAGCCTCACTTGTTCAAGACGTTTTAGTTGGATCAGGTGTAACGGTATCTAATATTCAGTTCTCTGGCTCAGGTCAAATGATTGGAAATTTCAATGGAGCAAACTCGAATATTGGTTTGTCATCTGGAATAATCATGAGCACAGGTCGAATTCAGGATGCCGTTGGGCCCAATAACAGTCCTAGTAGGGGAGAAGATCTAAATCAAAATGGTTTTGGTCCTTTGGAAGCCATTTTAGGAGGTGGAGAACAGACCCAAGATGCAGCCGTGTTAAGTTTTAATTTCTTTTGTGAAAGTGATTTAGTTCAATTCAAATATGTTTTTGCTTCTGAAGAATATCCTGAATATGTAGGTTCCGAATTCAATGATGTATTTGCATTCTTCATTTCTGGACCAGGCATTGCGGGAAATCAAAATATTGCTTTAGTTCCAGGCACAAATCAACCTGTAGCTATCAATAATGTGAATGCGGGTAGTTTTCAAAACTTTTTCATAAACAATGGAAATGGAATTTCAGGCGGCGGAAGCTCAGTTCAATTTGATGGTTTTACAAGGCCATTTATCGCAGAATCTTCTGTGATACCATGTCAGATGTACACCATTACCATGGCAATTGCAGATGTTAGTGATGGTATTTATGATTCTGCGGTTTTCCTTGAAGCTCAAAGTTTTAGTTCTTCTGAGGTGAATTTAGAACAGCAACCTAGTTATATAGAAGGCTCTGATGTAATATATGAAGCATGTGGATTTAATACCATCACTATAAGAAGATCAGGTCAGACTTCTACGGCTTTAACTGTTCTGTTGGAATCTGCTGGTACAGCTACTTACGGTGTAGATTACACAAGCTTTCCGTTATCACTTACCTTTCAGCCAGGACAGGAATCATTGTCTTTTAATATTGAAGCTTTTTCAGATGGTATCACCGAAGGTGGAGGTGAATCTGTTTCCATAATATATAGAGATAGTGGCTGTACTGGAGTAGAATTGAAGAGACTTGATTTCTTTATATACGACCCTCCTCCGGTTTTGGATATTAACCCAGGGTTAACTCAGGAACTTATTTGCCCTAGAACACCAATTCAACTGAGTGCTTCAGTTAGTGGAGGAGTTTCGCCATATTCCATTTCATGGGATAATCTTGGAAGTGGAAATCCAGCAACAGCTTTTCCTGATTCAACAACATGGTATGTTGTTAGAGCAGTTGATCAATGTGGTTCAGAAGTCTCTGATTCAGTTTTAGTTAATATTCCTGGATATGTTCCCCTGCGATTGTATGTTACTAATGATACACTTATCTGCCGCGGGGAGATTGCTAGAATTGGTGGAAATGCAACTGGAGGAAAAACTCCTCTTATCTACACTTGGGGTGATGTTATTGGAGAACCGCCTTTACGATTTGTACAGCCCCAATTAACAACAACATATACGCTATCTGTTACCGACTCTTGTGGAATTACGGTTCCAAAGGACATTAAAGTCGAGGTAAATGATGTGCATGCCCTATACACTGTCCAATATGTTACTAATTCGATAGTTCAATTCATTGATTTATCTTATGAAGATATTGTTTCATGGGATTGGGATTTTGGTGACGGGATTGGCTTTTCAGAAGAATCTAATCCTCTTTATTCTTTTCCAGATACAGGTTCATTCCCTGTAAGGTTAATCGTATCAAACTCTGATCGTTGTAAAGACACTATTGAGAATCCTATTAAATCATTTCCTCCTTTCCATTTTTATATCCCAAATGCTTTTACCCCTGATGGAGATGGAATAAATGATAGTTTTTCGGGCATTGGAGAAGGCTTTCTGAATTATGAAATGTATATTTACAATAGATGGGGAGAGGAGATATTTTATACTGATAATTATGCAGCAAGATGGGGCATTGGTCCAAGGGGTGTGCTTGACAGGATTCCTATAGATGTATATGCTTATAAAATGATAGTTACGCTTCCAACCTTAGAGACAAAACAGTACATCGGACGCGTAACTGTTATAAGATAATTATACTTTTGTTTATAGATTACTTAGTAATCTTATTCCTTTGTATTATACAAATTAGCCTTTGTGAAGAAACGCTTACTTATTTCTATTTTATTTGTTGTGGCTCAAGCTTTTAGCTTGAATGCGACTCATATTATTGGAGGTGAGATTTATTATGATTGTCTAGGGAACAATCAATTTAGAGTAGTATTAAAATTATATAGAGACTGTTTATTAGGACAAGCTCCTTATGATAACCCTGCGAATGTTGCCGTTTACAATAGCCAAGGTGTTTTAATTAGAAACATAGAAATGAATTTCCCGGGAAGCTCTTTTGTTCCTCAAGGAAGCATCAACCCTTGTTATCAAGACGAGGCGAATCTATGTGTTGAGGAGGCTGTTTATGAAGAAGTTGTCACCCTTACTCCGATATCAGGAGGGTATACTCTTGTGTATCAACGTTGCTGTCGAAATGAGTCAATATTAAATATTTATGACCCTGGAGATACAGGAGCAACCTATATGATCAAGATTCCTGAATCAGCTTTTACAGATTGTAATTCCAGTCCAAGATTCAATATTTTCCCTCCGATTGTTTTATGCATCAATGATCCACTGCAGTTCGATCATTCTGCTGTAGATCCAGATGGTGACTCTTTGGTTTATTTCCTTTGTGATCCATTTGAGGGAGCTTCTCCCGATGAGCCAATGCCTATTCCTCCTGGGCCACCACCATATAATTTTGTAAACTTTATTCCACCGTATTCTGCTAATAACCCATTGCCTTCTTCACCAGGAGCTGCTGTTGATCCTTCAACGGGGCAATTAACTGGTTTTCCAACGCAAACGGGTCAGTTTGTTGTGGCTGTTTGTGTAAATGAATACAGAGATGGCACTCTACTGAGCACCAACAAGAGGGATTTTCAATTTAACGTTGTGAACTGCAGTGGAGAGTCGACAGCTTTGTTTGATGCTCCTACAGCCACAATTGAATTAGACGGTGCGGTTTTTTGTAATGGGTTGATTGTTAACTTCATAGATCAAAGTGATAATGCTTTATTTTATCTTTGGGACTTTGGTGTACCGGGCATTGATTCCGATGTAAGTACGGCACAAAACCCCGTTTATATTTATCCTGACACGGGTAGGTATGTAGCAACACTAATAGTGAACCCAGGATATTCATGCGCTGATACTGCTT
>JBBEBC010000084.1:0-5523 GCA_040882555.1 Bacteroidia bacterium | reverse complement strand
AGGTATGTAGCAACACTAATAGTGAACCCAGGATATTCATGCGCTGATACTGCTTTTCTTCAAGTTGGTGTTTATGCAGAATTGATTGCTGATATTAGCAATTTGGATGCGCAGTGTGTAATTAATAATTCTTTCAATTTTGGAGCTGAAGGCGATTTCGATAATGATGCAGAGTTCTTTTGGGAGTTTCCAGGGCCTTCTTCCTACCCAAGTTCAACTCTCATGAGTCCTCCATCGGTTAGCTATTCAGGACCAGGTACTTATGAGGCTTACCTTTTGATAACTACCACACATTGTCTTGCACAAGATACCATAGAAGTTATTGTATATCCAGAACTCAATATAGATCTAGAAATAAACGATGCAGATGCCTGTGTCCCTGCAACGATTCAATTTGATAATCTTTCTCCCGATTCTCCGGGAGCAATATATTTATGGGATTTTGGCGATGGGAGTAGTTCAATACAATACGCACCTTCTCATACCTACGATGTAGCTGGCCTTTATGATATTGGTCTTACTGTTCAGCATGTAATTGGTTGTATAGGAACTATATCAGAAACTTTCCCTGAATATATTTTAATTCGTCCAAGGCCAAATGCAGGTATCGAAGCAAGTCCAAATGAATCTAATATTCTTGATCCAGTAATTAATCTATTCGACCTTTCAACAGAGCAAATATCTAGTTGGATAAACCCTGGCACAGGTGAGGAGTTTTTTGAAAGTTCAATTGAATACACCTATTCCGATACAGGCAATTTTCTTGCTCAAGTAATTGCAGTTAATGAACAAGGTTGTTACGATACAGCATCAGTTACCGTTAGAATCAACCCAGTATTCAATGTGTATATACCAAATGCATTTTCTCCAAACGGGGACGGAGTAAATGAATCATTCACTGCCAAGGGAGAAGGCTTCAAAAGCTTTTCAATGGCTATTTTCGATCGATGGGGTGATGAAATATTTTTAACCAATGATCAGGAAGTCCCTTGGGATGGAAGAGCTAATGCAGGACAGAGAATTGCGCAATCTGGAGTGTATAATTATAAATTTTGGATTGTCGATGTTTTCAACACTGAACATATCTACACGGGTAAGATTGTTTTGATTCGCTAGAGCAATGGCACTTTGCTTGAACGGGTAAGATTGTTTTAACTTTTTGATAATTATTTCTTTATATTGAGCATCCAGCTTTAGGATATGCCAACAAAAGCGTATTTTTACTGTTAATAGTAGTGGTCGACATACATATGCAGTTAACAAATACATTCTTAAGCAAATTTCTACATCTCAGCCTTTTTGTGGCTTTCACAGTATTTGGGCATGTTATTTCTTTTGCTCAGGAGGTTGAAATAACTCCTGGAAATGATACTACTCTTTGCACAAATCAAACCCTTGCTTTAACCGCTGTTATTGATCCTTCATCCTCCGGAGGAGGAAGCACCTCTTTTGTCGGTTATGACTATGACGAAATCCCTGTTTCTGCAGGTCCTACTGTAGGCACTAATGTTACTTTAACTGATGATTCATATTCAAACGCAATCAACATCGGATTTCCTTTCCAATTTTTCGGAACTAACTACAGTCAGCTATACATAAGTTCAAATGGATGGGTTGGTTTCAATGCTCCGCTTACAGGTGATTATACCCCTGAAGATTTTCCAACTTGTGATGGACCTGATCTAGGAATCCTTGCCTGCTGGCAAGATTTTAATCCAGGCACTGGAGGGTCTGTTACTTATACCACCACTGGTGTAGCACCGAATCGTAGATTCGTCGTTTCTTACAATAACATTCCTTTTTTTGGAGGCACATGTCCGGGATTAACATCTAATTTTCAGATTCAACTTTACGAGACATCAAACATTATTGAAATTCATATTATTAATAAGCCTGCTTGTGCAGGACTTTGGGGGACTGGGGCTGTTACTGGTATTGTAGGGGCAAACAATGCAAATCCTTGTAACTGCTATTATATTGAGAATGAATTTAACAATACAAATGGTGCCATTAATAATAGAGCATTCCGCTACACGCCAATCATAGGAAACTTAAATGGTGTCGACGCGGTTCTTCAATCTCTTCAATGGTCGGTAAATGGAACTAATGTTGGAACTACAAATAGTCCCAACTATACCGCTTTCATGTTGAATACCACCCAATCAAGAACTGTTATCGTAACAGCTACTTTCAGCATCCCATGCGTTGGAAATGTTGTTGTAAGAGATACTGTTGTAATTTCTCCTGGTCAATATGATCCCACTTTTACAGTAACATCTCCTATTTGCGCTGGTCAAGAAACGGCATTAATCACATTTGTCGGGTCTCCAATACCTCCAGCAAATGCTACAATAGCGTGGAACTTTGACGGGGGAGTGGCCGTGCCAGGCACGGGTTTAGGACCTCATGATGTATCTTGGCCAACATCGGGAAATAAGAATGTAAGTCTTAATATTAGTGGAGGCTCATGCGCAGCTGCATCATTCGATACCATTGTTGAAGTTGTTCCTTCGCCAACATCAGCATTCACAGCAACATCTGAAGTTTGTGGCGCTGCTGCAGCAACTCTAGCTTACACAGGAAATGCACCGGCAAGTGCAAATTATACTTGGAATTTTGATGGAGGTGTAGCTGTTCCAGCCAATGGTCAAGGACCTTTTTCAGTAACATGGGCAACTCCTGGTTTAAAAAATGTTAGTTTGACTGTTGGAATAGGATCATGTGTTTCTTCAGTAACCACTTTGCAAGTGAATGTTTTACCACCGCCTGTTTCAAGTTTTATTGTTTCAAGTCCTTCAGTTTGCGAAGGAAGCCCGGTTGTCGTTACTTTCACAGGATTAACTCCTGCAAGTGCCAATTACACTTGGAATTTTGATGGAGGCGTTTCAGTTCCAGTAAGTGGTCAAGGGCCTTTCAATGTCACATGGGCATCTAGTGGTCAGAAAAACATCACCTTACAGGTTAATGATAATGGATGCATTTCCCCTATAACTACCGTTCCTGTTACCGTAAACGCGATACCTTCGGCGACGTTTAATAGCACTCCTGCAGTTTGTCCTGGTGCAAACGCAACTGTAACTTATTCAGGTTCTGCTAATGCAAGTGCATCTTTTAACTGGAGTTGGGATTCAGGGACTGCTAATTCTGGAAACGGTATCGGACCTCATACTGTCAATTGGCCAAGTGCCGGACAAAAGTCAATAAGTTTGACTGTTACCCAAAATGGATGTGTCTCTGAACCTTTTGCTGCAAATGTTACTGTAAATCCCATTCCTACATCAGCATTTACTGCAAATCCATCAGGTGTATGTGTTGGAGCGACAACCTCTTTAACTTACACAGGAACTGCATCTCCAGCAGCCACTTATGCTTGGAATTTCAATTCAGGTGATGCATTACCCGGCGGCAATGTTCAGGGGCCACAAGCTGTTTCATGGAATACCCAAGGGCTTAAAAATATTTCCTTAATTGTCACTGAAAATGGTTGTTCGTCAACACAAACTTCTGTTTCAGTTGATGTTTTTCCAACTCCAAGTGCAACTTTTACTGTCACTTCGGCTGTTTGCCCTGGTGATATTGCAAATGTTAATTACACTGGTTCAGGAACGGCCGCAGCAACCTATACATGGAATTTTGATGGAGGCGTTTCTGTTCCTCCACCTCCAGGCGCCGGGCCGTATGATATTTCTTGGAATTCGTCAGGTAATAAAGCTATTTCATTAGTAGTTTCTGAAAATGGATGTGCATCTCAGCCTTTCTCTCAAACTGTTGAAGTATATCAGATTCCATCTTCTGTTTTTACAGCAAGCAGCCCAATTTGTGCTGGAGAGACGACTACTCTCAATTATACAGGTGGTGCAGGTGCAAGTAGCATATTTAACTGGACTTTACCGGGCGGAAGCCCTGCAGCATTAGCTGGAAGTGGTCCTCATTCTGTTGAATATTCCACAGAAGGTTCTTATTTTCTTAATTTGACTGTAACAGAAAATGGTTGCGTCTCAAATCCAACTCAGGTTCAAGTAACAGTAAATCCAATTCCGACTTCTGATTTTGTTTCTGATGGACCAGTTTGTTTAGATGGTTTTGCTGAAGTGGTTTACACCGGGAATGCTCCTTTAAACTCAATCTACAATTGGAATTTTGGAGGTGGTGATGCAACAAGCAGCAATGGACAAGGGCCAATCCTTATCAGATGGAATACACCTGGACCAAAAACCGTTTCTTTGAATGTCAATGCGCTAGGCTGTCAATCAGAAGGAACAACAGATTTAATAATAAATGTATTGCCTCTTCCTTCAGTAAATGCAGGAACAGACGTTGAGGTATGTTCAGGAGCATTAGCTCAGATAGGTAGTGCAGGTGATGTAACTTATACATATGCTTGGTCACCTTCAACAGGTTTGACAGATCCTCTATCCGCTAGCACTTCGGTTCAATTAATGAACAATACCACGAACACTATTGCCTACAATTATATATTAACTGCTAATGATGGATCATGTGAGGCAAGTGATACTGTGAATTATTCTGTTACAGCTCCTCCATTTGTGTCCTTTGCTTCACCTTCGGGCCAATGTTTCGATGGCCATTCTTTTAATTTTGTTGCTCAGGGAGATTTTACGCCAACTGCTGATTTTATTTGGAATTTCGGACCAAACGCTGTTACTCCTTCTAGTTCGGTGGTAAACCCGTCTAATATTACTTTTGATTCAACAGGATCACAAACCATCTCTTTGCAAGTGGATGACGGTGGTTGTTTTTCAAATCTGTATGTTGCTGATGTTGTTATTTACAAAGAACCTGAAGCAGATTTTTATTCAGAGGTAACTTCTGGTTGTGAGCCTTTGGTAGTTAAGTTTATCAACATTTCAGAAGGTCCAGCTAATATGCAATATGAATGGAATTTTGGATCAGGACAACCTTCAGCATCTGAGCAACCATCATACACTTATGTGAATCCAGGCATTTACGATGTTTCATTAAATGTGAAGACGATAAATGGATGTACATCAAGTCTTGACAGAAAGGAGTATATCAATGTTTACCCTACTCCAATTGCTAATTTCAAGATGAGTGCATTGAGCGTTAACATCATCGAGCCCGAGATTACGTTTAACTCTACAGCTGAATTTGCTGATAGCATATGGTACTCAATTCAATTCTCAGATACCACAATTTTTGCTGACACAACTTTATTTGGTGATTCAATAACATTTTACTTCCCTGAACTTGGAGAGTATAACATTACTCAGTTCGTAGAAAATCAATTTAATTGTGTTGACACTGCATACAATAAAATTGAGGTTATTACTGGATACAGGATTTATATTCCTAATAGTTTTTCTCCGAATGATGACGGGACCAATGATTTCTTTAGACCTTACGGAGAGGGCTTAAGCAGTTTCGAGATTAAAATATGGAATCGATGGGGACAGCAGATTTATGCATCATTCGATATCGAAAATGGTTGGGATGGTAAGGCTTTCCTTGCGGATGATTTTGTTCCTTCAGGAGTGTATTTAT
>JBBEBC010000083.1:12742-27570 GCA_040882555.1 Bacteroidia bacterium | reverse complement strand
AAATGTACAGGTGAATGTTTGGGTGCAAAATAGAGGCTGCAAAGTATATGATCATGCCACAGATAATGGAACAGTTACTTTTCATTGGGCAAAAGCTAGCACTTCTTTAGAATGGCCAATAAGTTGGAATGGTACCGAATTTGAACCAGGATTATTGCGAGGAAATGAAATTGACCAAGTGGATATTACAGAAAACATCGACATTGCTAATGAAAGAGTTCGCGTTTCTGCCGAGTGGTCTTTACCCGACCCAAGCGACTATGATGCTTATTTTGACGGTGAAGACTTTACCCACTTTTGCTTGCTTGCCTTGGTTAATTCAGACAATGATCCTGCACAAATGATAGATGATGCGGGCCTGTATCGCACTATGCTTAATTCAAATATGCTAATATGAATTTGGTCTCAGAATGGCTTTGAAACAAGCTCTTTTTTAGCTGATTTTTTTAATGCCCCCAATACCCCAAAACCAGTGGGTGAGGATTGTCCCGGGCGGCGAGGCAGCGTTCCACCACTCTTGAGAATATTGCCTCATTGATGCCACAAATGGTGGAAAATGGAGGATCGAAAAATAAAGCGAAACGTAAAGCTTTGTTCTTAGTACAATTGCCTCTCGTTGTTTTTCGATGAGCGAAGAAGCATCGACCGGGACTTGAATTTTTGCTCCACTTTTGTTTCAAGACAAAAGTGGAAAAAGACAGTGAACACAAGTAGCTAAAACAATTTCTGACTCAGCCATTTACAATTGGTATGATTCAAGTGGGCTTAGAATATTTACCGGCTCAACACTCACAGATACTGCAACCTCGCCTTCAACAGAAACCTATAAACTAGAGGTAATTGCCAAATACGATGGATATAAAGATTATGACGAGGTTACAATAACTTCAACACTGGGAATAATAACCAGTGTTGTGCCCAACCCCATAAGCACAGGTACTTTGGCTATTGGTTACAAAGTAGCAAGCAGCGCTACAAGTCCTAAAATTAGAATTGTAAATATTAGCACAAGTGCCTTCACAGAGCACACAATTAGCACTGGAACAGGAACATTAAACATTGATATTTCAGCTTATGCAAGCGGAGCTCATACCATCCTTTTAATTTGTAATAGCACAACGGTTGATGATGAGTTGTTGGTGGTGCAGTAATTTTTTAATTGACTTTTAATTCTTGAAACTGATACTCAGTATAATCCAGATTTTGGTTAAACTCAATTGTAAAATTTGAATGATTGCATGTTTATTAATTGCTGTTCTCCTTGTCCATATCTTTTTTCGAAAACTAGAAGTGTTTTAGAATCGTGTGTAAATTTACCGAATGTTAATAAGGCATTTCTTCATTGTGGTATTTTTACTTTTTGTACAGATAGGTCAAGCGCAGATTTTATTTGGCAACTCATTAAAGAAAGGTTTTGAAGCACTTCATGAGTATAACTTTTTTAAAGCTAAAGAAATATTTACTAAGAAGCTAAAGCGTCATCCAGTAGCAGCTAATTATGGTCTTGCCCTTATCAGATATGATAAATTAAACCATTTCCATTCTCTTGACACAGCTTTCATTCGCATATTGGATGCTGATTCTGCCTGGAACCTTCTTGCTTCTTCGGCCCGAGTAGATTTATGGGAATTCGGAATTTCTGATACATCCATTTCAGGTTTTAAAGACAGGATCTACCTTACCGCCTTCCGCGAAGCGAATACGAAAAATACACCAGAGGCATTTTCTCATTATTGGCACTTTTTTACAGATTCACCTTTTCAGGTAGAGGCAAAATTACTTGAAGTGCAAAGAGCTTTTGCTATTGCTGATAGTGTAAATTCTTCCGCCGCAATTGCCAAATTTATAGGCCATTATCCTGAAGCTGAGCAGATAAAAGCTGCAATCATATTATTAGATGATGCCATTTTTAGAGAAAGCACCAAGAATCAGACGGAAGAAGAGTTTGATTATTTTATTGCGAGTTATCCTGAATCCATTCACCGCAATGAAGCAGAGGATGCGCTTTTTTCTATTTTAGTTAAAGATCAAACGACTAAAGAATTATACGCCTTTGTAAAGAAATACCCTGAAAACAGAAATGCTGATCAAGCCTGGGAAATGATTTACGTTGATTACACTTCTGATCAGCGGGTAGAGAGTTTCGAAGCCTTTAAAAAAGCATACCCCGAATATCCTTATCCTGAAAGACTAAAAAGGGACGTCCGTTTGGCGTCAAGCTCATTATATCCTGCTGCAAATGGCGATTTATGGGGCTATGTTGATTCAACTGGCAAAGTTATTCTTACTTACCAGTTTGATGAGGCCTGGCCTTTTTCAGAAAATTTGGCGATGGTTCGCATGGATGAAAAAATAGGGTATATCAATAAAGCCGGAATTAAAGTAGTTAAGCCTTTATTTGATGATGGAGAGTCATTTATCTATCAACTCGCCATTGTGGAACAAGACGGATTTTATGGAATCATTGATGCGCGTGGAAACATAGTGCTGCCTGTTGAATACGACATGGTTTCGGGTCCAGACGATGGTTTTTATCAAATTAGTAAAAATGACTTATACGGTTTTGCCGATAAGCTGGGAAAAATCAGAATTGAACCTCAGTATGAAAATACAGATGATTTTAGTGAAGGCATGGCAGCTGTTACTCAGAATGGATTAGTTGGTTTTATTGATACAACAGGCGCATTAATAATTCCTTTTCGGTTTGATGTTGTTTTACCTTTTGAATTTGGAAGTGCCAGAGTGATGCTCAATGATAAAGTTGGATTAATTGATAAGACAGGAAATGAATTAATAGCGATAAATAACGAGCGTATCGGAAGCTTTCAAGAGGGTTTATGCAAAGTTACCCGAGCCGGAAAATGCGCCTTTTATGATAGAAATGGAAAGCAAATAATTGATTTTAAGCCTTATTGTAGTTCACCTGTATTAGGTGTTGATGGGTTTAGCGAAGGCCTCGCAAGGATAGAGAAGTCGGGTAGAAAAGGGTATATGAACCGACAAGGGAAAATTGTGATTCCGATAGAATTTGAGGAAAGCGGCTATTTCTCATCAGGATTAGCCACTTTTAGAAAAAGGAGAAAATGGGGTTATATTAATACGAAAGGAAAGGTAATTGTTGACGCTAAATATGATGATGCATCTACTTTTTCTGGTAATCTAGGCAAAGTGAGAAAAGGAGATTATTACGGATTAATCAACCAGAAAGGGGAACTTGTTTTACCCATTGCATGGGATGAGATTTTGGAGGACGGAGATTTTTACATCCTTCAGAAAGATGGGAAAATGAAACTCATCGATAAAGAGCTGGAGTCGCATACTGAATTAATTTGGGATGATATCAGAAGGACAGACGATAAGGAAGTATTTCGCTTGTCAATAGGTATAAAATTGGCTTTGTTTCATACTTTGACAAAACAAGTATTCTGGGAAGAAAATAAACTTGAAAGGCCTGATTAATAAATATTGACTTCTTTTTCGAGTTTAACTCCAAATTTTATAAGAATGTCTTCAATAATCTGATCAGCTAGACTTGCTATTTCATCGCCTTTGGCGTGACCATAATTAACTAATACCAAAGCTTGGTTTTTGTGCACTCCAGCATCGCCTTTTCGGTAACCCTTCCAACCTGCTTTTTCAATTAACCAGCCTGCAGCAAGCTTCACTTTGCCTTCCCCCGCAGGGTAATTAACACAATCGGGATGATTTAATTTGATATTCTCCAGTAATTCAAGTTCAATAACCGGGTTTTTGAAAAAACTCCCCGCATTGCCAATCTCAGCTGGGTCAGGAAGTTTGGACTGTCGTATTTGAATAACAGCTTTGCTGATGGATTGAATATCAGGATGGGTAATTTTCATCTTTTCCAACTCAGAAAGAATGGCACCATATTCAGTTTTTAGGACATGATTTTTACGCGTTAAACGGTAGGTGACTTTAGAGATTAACCAATTACCTTTTTCTTCCTGCTTAAAAATACTCTCGCGGTAACCGAAGCGACATTCTTCGGCGCTAAACTCCCTCACTTGGCCATCTCTCAATCTAACAGCTTCAAGCGAATGAAATACATCTTTGATTTCAACACCGTAAGCACCAATGTTTTGCATGGGTGAGGCTCCAACATTGCCCGGAATAAGTGATAGATTTTCCATGCCTCCCCAATTCTGCTGAATGCAATGTTGAACAAACTGATGCCAATTTTCGCCAGCACAAGCTTCAACCCAAACATAATCTTCATTCTGCTCCCTAACTGAAATCCCTTTTAATCTGTTTAATAAAACAAGGGCTTCTACATCCTTTGTAAAAAGAATATTCGAACCTCCTCCCAAAATGAAAAGAGGCATTTTATTTTTGTACTGGTATTCTAAAATGCTTTGAACATCCTCTAAACTTGTGGCTTTAGCAAGCTGAGCAATTGTAGCTTTCATACCAAAAGTATTCAGCCCAAACAGCGATGTTCCTTTTTGAATATTCATTGCAACGAAACTAATTAAAGCTTTGAAGCATCGTTGAATTACAACTTGAAATTATCAACAACTAGCGCTGAACTTCCGGAAAGGGTTCGTTTTTAGGAGGCTCAGGGTTTTTAGGACGTGTATCTTTTTTAATAAGTATCGAAACGGTTAAAGTGATAATGGTACCAATAACAATCATGAAAATAAGCGTTTCGAACATAGAATAGCCCAATGCATTTTCTGTCATTATTTTATTGATCATCATGTCCTTATCAGGTTTGGCAATGTCAAGCTCATCAATCATTTTCTTGTCATGATCGATGCGGAGGTCGTAATACAGCGGATTCACTAAGAAAACATAAATGAACTTCATTAAAGCACTTACTAGTGCCATTACAACACTTATGCTGAATCCGGTCCTGAACGCCTGAAAGAAGTTGATTTTGCCATGGTAAAAACGGTCTCTCTTTGCTTTTAAAGCCCAATTTATTCCAACTGTTGGAATAACAGAGTAAATCCAAAAAACAAAAGGCAGATAATCAAGGTATTTCGTATGGAATCCTAGATAATATTCCATGAGTAACCATAAGAAATAGGCAATACCTAAAGCAATACCAGACCTTAATTCCGAATTAAACGTCATTCTTTTAGATTATTTAGCCAATGTACAAATTACTTGTCTTTATTTGTTTACTGAATGTAACTTCGTGCAGTGGCAAAAAAAAGAGTTATAGCTGTTTTAGTAAGTAATGATTTGGCTACAGATCAGCGAGTTCTAAAAGTATGTAAAAGCCTTATCGAAAGAGCTTATACTCCAGTGCTGATAGGAAGAATTAAGCCTGACAGCATGCCCATGCCCGAGCTTAACTTTAAGACAATAAGAATGAATCTGCTTTTTACAAGCGGGCCGTTATTCTATGCCATGTTGAATCTACGGCTGTTTTTTAAACTTCTGTTTTTAAAAATGGATGGAATTCATGCGAACGACCTAGATACTTTATTGCCTGCATATTTAATTTCAAAAATCAGATCTAAACCTTTGGTGTATGATACGCATGAATATTTCACAGGAGTTCCTGAACTTCAATCGCGGCCAAGTGTTCAGAAAATTTGGAGAAGCATTGAATCTTACATTTTTCCTAAATTAAAGCAGGTTATTACTGTAAATGATTCAATAGCAAATCTCTATGACAAGGATTATGGAGTGCGACCTTCAGTTATGCGAAATATCCCAAATAAAACAATTGCTAAGGCTGAAAGTAAAACCCGTAAGGACTTAGGTTTTTCTGAAGATTCATTTTTAATAATTCTTCAGGGCAGCGGAATCAACGTTGATCGTGGGGCTGAAGAAGCAGTATGGATGATGCAAGAATTGGATGCTTGCGTTCTTATAATTGCCGGTTCAGGTGATGTGATTAATCAATTGAAAAAATCTACTTCAGAATTAGGTCTTGAGGAAAAGGTTAGGTTCTTTCCTCGGATGCCTTATTCAGAAATGATGGGTATAACACGACTTTGTGATTTGGGCTTAACGCTCGATAAAGACACCAATATTAATTATCGCTTTAGCTTACCCAATAAACTTTTTGATTATATCCATGCTGGAATACCGGTTTTAGCAAGCGATTTGACCGAAGTGAGAAAGATTATTGAGTCGTATTCTGTGGGTAGAATTTGCAGTAATCATGAACCTTTGCATTTAGCATCCATGGTTAAATCTATGAAAGATGACAAAGTTGCTCTAGCAAATTATAGGGTGAACTGCCAGTTGGCATCTGCCGATTTAACTTGGGAAAATGAAGCTAAAACCTTGAATGCATTTTATCCGTGAAAAGCTCAAGAAAATTCAACATTAGCCGAAATATATGTTATGAACTACTAATTCACTTTGAATCATTTGATACCTGTATCTTTGTTCTGTAATGGCTACACGTAAGCTCGTTTTCTACCTATCAAATCAGCATAATCTGATTGTTAAACTGTTGATTTTTTTCTTCAGCGTTTCTTTAATCGTCTATTTTATGCCTGTTGAAGGCAAATTTCGTTACTCGTTCGTAAAAGGCAAATCTTGGCTTCATGACGATTATTATGCTCCCTTCGATTTTGCTATTAGTAAATCGGATGATCAAATAAAGAATGAAAAAGATGAAATAACCAGATATAGCAAACCCTATTATGTAGTAGATGAAGCAGTCGCTTATTTGAAGAAGAAATCTCTTAATTCAAGGCTTGATTCCTTTATTCAAAAGGTTACTGGACTTAATGCAAATGAGTATTTGCCAGCTCAGGATGATCGAAATAGAATCATTAAAAATGGTCAACAATGGCTAGACGATATTTATTCAAAAGGCATTATTCAAAACACGCTTGTTGCCTCTGATAGTTCTCGATCTAGGTTAGTGATTGAAATTGACAACACTATTGCTCAGGAAAAGCAGGTCAGTGATTATCTTAGTCCTACAGATGCTGTTGCACAAATTGCTTTGAACTTATATAATTCTTCTCAATGGGAAGATCCTGAGCTAAAACTCTTTTTCGAGCGATTTCTAACGCCCAACGTGGTTTACAGCGATCCCTTAACTAAGGCAGCCAGAGAAAAAGCAGTTAGTAATATCTCGCTTTCGCGAGGAATGGTGAGTCGCGGAGAACTAATCATTGCCAAAGGAGAAATTGTTACTCCTGAAAAATTCAATATTCTAGAATCCATAAGAAAGGAATATGAAGCCCAACTTGGCACTTTTAGGATAAATTCTGCTTGGGTAATTGTAGGACAGTTTCTAATGGTTACCATGCTTCTTGCCATGCTTTTGCTGTTTCTTGTTCTCTTGCGGAAGGATATTTTCGAGGATTCAATTCAGCTTAGTTTTCTATTTTCTTTGATTGTGGCCGAGGTAATACTCTCAGGATTCATGGTTCAAATGAGTCCTGTGAGCGTTTATTTATTCCCGTTCTGCATCATGCCTGTGATTATCAGAGCATTTTTCGATACTCGACTGGCTTTGTTTGCACACATGCTCAGTATGCTCATTATAGGATTCCTGGTTCCAAATCCTTTTGAGTTTTTCGTTATTCAAATGCTAGGAGGAATCGCTTGTATTTTCAGTATTGTTAGTATGAGAAAGAGGTCTCAGCTCTTTATCACTATTACTTTACTCACCTTTGCTTATGTTTTCGCCTACGGCGGAATTACACTCATGGTAGAAGGTCAAATTAGTTCCATTGAGCTCATAGATATTGCTTGGCTTGCTGGTAGTGCTTCTCTTACATTATTCTCATATCCAATTATTTACTTCATTGAAAAGGTGTTTGGATTTACAAGTGATGTTTCCTTGTTGGAACTTTCTGATACGAATAATCCTCTGCTAAAGGAGCTGGCTTTGAGAGCTCCGGGTACTTTTCAACATTCACTTCAGGTGGCAAATCTTGCCGAAGCTGCCATTTACAGAATTGGTGGAAACACTCTTTTAACTCGCACTGGGGCCTTGTATCATGATATTGGTAAAATGGAGCTTGCAAGGTATTTTATTGAAAACCAGATAACAGGAGTAAATCCTCACGATGAACTTGGCTTTGATGAAAGTGCTGGTATCATTATCAGCCATGTGAAACATGGAATTAATCTTGGTAGAAAGAACGGCCTTCCAGAAAAGATTATAGACTTTATTAGAACTCATCACGGTAATTCAAGAGTACAATATTTCTATCGTTCTTTCTTAAAGAATTACCCTGATGCAGAGGTAGATGAAGCAGCTTTCAGATATCCGGGCCCGATTCCTTTTAGTCGTGAAACGGCTGTTGTGATGATGGCTGATGCGGTTGAAGCTACTTCTAGAAGCCTGAAACAAGCCGATGCTGATGTGATTGATACCATGGTTGAGAATATTATTAACCAGCAAATCGCAGATAATCAGTTCATAAACTCAGATATAACCTTTAAGGACATCACTTCTATCAAGAAGATATTCAAGAAAATGCTCATGAATATATATCATGTCAGGGTGGAATACCCAAAGTGACATAACCTTGTATTTAGTGAAAGGAAAGTCAATCAGAACTTGCTATTCAATCAAATTACTTTAAGTAACCTAAATGCCTGGAGGGGTTTCGTGAAATTTACTTTTCCCAGTAAAAATTAAGCCTAATGTCATTATCACGCTTGTGGTGATAATGATAAACAACAAAACCCCTTCGGCATTTTCTGAAAGTCTCATTTTTTCAGGGATAGAGAGAAATAGCAGAATGGATATCAATCCTCTAGGTGTGATGAATAATTCTGGGAATAAATCAGTTCGTGCAAAGCCTTTTAAATAAAGTGCTCGCACTCCATAAATGATTAAAAGGACGAACCCTCCTGTTGTAATTACTTCAGGATTAACTAACTGAGCTAGATTCATTGAAAATCCAAATAGCAAAAAGAAGAAAGTCCTTAGAAGGAATGCTGATTCAGCCGATAGCTGGATAAACTGATCTAAATCTTTCTTAAGACCTGAATAAACGAAGTATTTCTTAAACCAAGGCCACTCTACGTTTGAAGCATTGTTCATGGCAAGTCCGAAAATAAGCACGATCACCAATGAAGAAAGATGAGAGAATTTTCCGATGGCATAGACCATCAAAAGCATCGATATAATGAGGAAGAATTTAACGTGGTGAGTAATTTTTCCAAGCAACCAAATGAGCAAAGCCGAAAACACTACTGATATAATTAGCATCAGAATCGTTTCTAATCCAAGTTCAGCAACTGAAGTAAATGTGAATTGATCATTTACAATCACAAAATTGAAGAATATAATTCCCAGAATGTCAGAAACGGACGACTCATAAATAACGAATTCCTTCTTTTTACTAGATAGATTAGCTACTGAAGGTATAGCAATCGCCGAGCTTATTATACCCATCGGAACTGCATTAATCAAGCAAATCTGAACTGATTGACCAGTGAGATAATAAAAAAGCCAAGCTGTTCCACCAACAGTAAAGAGTAAAATGAAAAAGGCTGAACCAAGAGCTGACTTAACCAATCCTATCTTGTCCTTCTTCAGACTTAACTCCAACGCTCCTTCTAATACAATGAGAACTAGACCCACTGTTCCAAGAATATTTAATAAAATATCTAGGGCAGGAAGCATTAAGCCAAAGTAATCAGACAGATATTTCAAGCCTACACCACTTCCAAGCAATAACAGTACTGAAGGTATCTTACTTCGTTTGGCAAATAAGTCAAACAAATAAGAAAACAGTACCAATGCGCTCAATAAAAACAGTATCTCGTATGCAGACATAGGTTGGGTACTCTAGGCTAGAAGAGGTGCCAAGGTAGTAACATTAGCTGTTATTAATAGTTTGGCGTCAAAAATTAAAGATTTTTATTTAATTATAATGCTAGATCCTTTGTTTTGTTGAATATCTGCTCAGAAATTAACTTCAGTTTTAGTTTATTTGTCGAATACGCATTGACTAGCATGATTTATAAATTATTCATATTTCTGACGATAATTTTACTTTTTTCAAAAGTTTCTTTAGCGCAGAATTCTAATGCAATTGCTGGAGTATGGCTCCCTGAAGGAGGAAAGGCGCATGTGGAAATACAAAAAAAAGGTTCCTACTACGTAGGTGAAATAATTTGGCTCAAAGAACCTAATGATCCCAAAACCGCAAAGCCTCAATTAGATTTGAATAACCCCGATTCAGCACTTAGAAACAGAGCTGTTCTTGGACTGAGAATTCTATCCAACCTTAAATTTGATAATGGAGAGTGGGTTGATGGCTCTGTTTATGATCCTGATAATGGGAAGACCTATAGTTGTGAGGTTGAATACCTAAGCTCCGATAAAATAAAGTTTACCGGATATGTTGGTTTTACTTGGCTGGGAAGGTCTGAAACTTGGACTAGAGTTAAATAAACAAAGCAAGGCTGATGCTTATCATATTGACCTGGTCATTGGTTAAAACTCTATACTTTTCAGTTTCAATAAATCCGGATTTCAACTCGTCAGAATATATTCCTTGAGCTGAATTAAAATATCTTTTCTGAAGGAAGGAAGCCAGTAAACTGTCTACTAACATTCCAGCAAAGCCAAAAAGGGCAACGGCTGTTAATATCCCCAAATCTGGAAGATGACCTGTAAGATAGCCTATCAAGGCAATGCTGATACCACCTAACAATCCTGCAAACGTACCAGTGATACTTAATCCTCCAGAAATTCCTTTTGGATGAGACTTTAGGTTGAAGAGGTAAATCACTTTTTTAGAGAATCTTCCTCCAATTTCAGAAGCCCAAGTATCTGCAGTAGCAATTGCCATAACTGCATAAAGTTTAGGTATTAGTGATAATGCAAAGTCTTCACTAGCTATTCCGAAAACAATGGCTAAAATGAGGAATAGCCAAGAATTACTCAATACCTGAATCCAATCTCTTGCTTTACCATGCTTTTTTTCAAAGCTTATGTCTTTTCCAACTTTCAAAACCTTGCCTATGACACTGCTACTGAAAAGAAACCAAATCAAGGGTGCAAGAAACTCCCATCCAGCGAAGCGCCAAACAAAAAAGCCCAAAAGTGCTGCACTTAATGCACCACTCATTTCTAGCCATTTCATTTTAACCATGACAAGCATGAAAACTATAACCAATGAAATAAGCAACAGGTATTCATTGCTTTGAAAAGGCATCTGCATTTCAATGTATAAAAGCAAAGCAGCACCTGTTGGAATCAGTAAATTATCACTTCCATTAGAACCTAGTGCTTCTAATGAGCTCAAAATTAAAGCAATTGCAATACAAGCAATAATAAATTCAGTGCTTTCTAGTGGACTATTCCAAAATAACAATAGAAGAACGAAGCTGCTTAAAAAGAAAGTGAAACTGCCAATTATTGACTTTTTATCTCCTGTGAGGTTATAATATTTTTTAGCTGTAGTTGTCCCTGCAATGCAGGCTAAAGCATCCGAAATAGCAAGAATCATCATGGGAATGAAGATGAATTCTCTTTGATTGTCAAAGAAAAAAAGTAAGGCTAAATAGGGGAGAGGGAAAAGAGCAATTCCCCAGCTTTTTCGACCTTTGCTCTCTGCAAAAAGTCTTCCCGAACCGACTAAATAAATGAGAATAAGCTCGAACCCCGCTACCAAATAAATCAGTATGTTGAGGCTTTCCAAATACAATGGAATTATAGCACAAGCTCCAACAGCTGTCATGTGGAGAAACTTCCTCGCTAACCACTGAGGAAATATTTTTTTTCTCCAGCTTAATTCAAATGCAAATGCCAAAAGTCCTGTAAGTAACGCCGCTGGAACAATCGCCTCAATATCACCCATTTATCTCAATACCTGTTAAGTCGTTTAATTCCTCAATACTAATAAATTCATCCAAGTATAAACAATCCAATCGCATCAGGTTTATCTTCACACCATGAAAATTACAATTCCCGAGCTAGAAGACTTGTCTTGGTTTCCTTCAAAATTGCGACAAATGCAGATGGAATTCATTGGATTTATGGTCGTTTTTTTGAAAGTATACGAACCTGTTTTGAACAAAATAAACAAGGCTCTGGAAAAAAGTACTACTCGCAATATTCTCGATTTATGCTCGGGAAGCGGAGAACCAATTCGGAATCTTTCTAAACTTGGAATTCATGTCGATTCAATTATTCTAAGTGATTTATACCCTCAGACAAATCTTGAATCTGCAAATATTTCATGGCATTCAGAACCAATAAATGCTCTGGAATTGCATAATGAACTCGATGGAATGCGCACAATGTTCAATGCCTACCATCATTTTAATGATGAAGAAAAGTTGAAAATACTTCAATCGCATGGGACGAAGGGTATTTTTATAGCTGAAATTCTGCAACCTAATTTGTTTAATTTAATTAAAATCATTTTCACTACGGTAGTTGGTCAATTGATTTTTACCCCCTTTATTAAGCCTTTCTCCTTTCAGAGATTACTTTTTACTTATCTCATCCCCATTAACTTAATAACTGTTACCTGGGACGGTATAATTAGTGTCCTAAAATCTCAGAATCCTGAAACCATGTTTAAGCAAGCAAGTGATTCACTTAATTTTGGATATTATTTTGATTCGGGAGTATCAGGTCCTTTTTGGGCAAGAGTTTCATGGTTATACGTAATTAAGGATTAGATGAATGCGTTTATAACATTCTGGAAATTTACTCGTCCACATACTATTATTGGTAGCACACTGAGCATTTGTAGCCTTTATCTTTTGGCTTTTTTTACTCAGCCTTTAAATTTAGTTACTAATCAAATCTTCTTGTTAAGTCTTCTAAGCGCTCTGGGCTGCAACGTTTTTATAACGGGCTTAAATCAGTGGTCAGATGTGGAAGTTGATAAAATCAATAAGCCCTGGCTTCCAATCGCATCAGGTGAATTATCGAAATCAAATGCTTTAATTATTGTTATTAGTTCAGGAATTATTTCTCTCTTGGCGGCAGCTTTATGCAGCCCCAGTTTCTTACTTCTTATCTCATTTATCCTCTTCATTGGATTTGCTTATAGTATGCCCCCTTTAAAATTTAAAAGGAGACATATTGCTGCCGCATCAGCTATAACTTTGGTTAGAGGACTTCTGGTTAACTTAGGTTTTTACCTTCATTTTATTGGTGCTGTTTGGTATTCAGGCGATTTCCCTGAAGTTGTTATTCCATTAATCATTTTTGTTTCAGCATTTAGTCTGGGAATAGCCTGGTTTAAAGACATTCCAGACACCAAAGGAGATGAAGGTAAATTTGGCACTTTGGCTGTAATACAAGGTCGGAAATATGCTTTTTATGCAGGCGTTTTTGTTGTTTCTCCAGCTTATTTATACCTGATTTTTCTTGGAATTACTCAGTTTTTTCCTCAATCAATTTTCGCCCTTGTAATTCATTCAATTGCTTTAATTTTGTTTATAGTTTCATCCATTCGATTAGACCTTAGCGACGACAAAAAAATCAAAAAATTTTATCTCTTTTTCTGGGGTTTATTCTTTCTTGAATATTTAGTTTTTCCTCTATGTTTTATTTAGTGAAAAATGATAGTTAGCCAGCATGAGTAGGTTTCGGGTATTAATCAATATCCTGTTTATACAAGGGCTCTAATTAAATTCCTTGGCTTATTTAGGACTTAATAATAAGCTTTGTCCTTTTACGCTATTTTCAATGTTATCTTAATATTAACTAATTATATAATTACCTTAATTAAATAATTAGTTAGATTAAAAGTAGGCAATTCTTTGCACTTGGGAAGAATTAGTCATAGATTCAAAAAATATTTTAAATCAATGTGTAAGGTTCTCTTCAATGAAGAGTCTTGAATTCCTCGAAACCCAATAAACCACAATAAACATGAAAAGAATTTATTTAACACTCATTGTGCTTTTGAGTGCAATGCTAAATCAAGATACATCCGCACAATCGGGTGTTGTAATAAACGAAATAGGAGCAAATAATCAAGTCGAATTTAAAAATACGGGCCTGTCAATGGTCGATATTTCATCCTATTACCTCTGCGATTTTCCAACATACACACAGATTTCAAATCTAACTTTAGTTAGCGGAAGTACGATGCTTGCGCCAGGTGCTTTGGTTGTTATTGGCGGTTGGAATATCGATGAAAATGATAGTGAATTAGGTCTTTATTCGAGTCCAAACTATTCATCAGCAGCCGCCATTGTTGCTTATGTAGAATGGGGAAGTTCAGGTCACCAAAGGTCTTCCGTTGCTCAGTCAGCCGGAATTTGGACAGCTAATAACTTTGTGCCTTCTTTCTTCACGGGACAATCAATTGCTTATTCAGGAGCAGGAATAACTTCTGCCTCTTGGACTGCTGGAACTCCTACTCTAGGTTCAGAAAATAGCGGGGGTTGTGATGCTGAAGGTGGAACACTTGAAGGCGGACCTTTTACTTTTTGCGTAGGTGATGGAAGTGCTGATATGATTATGGACGGCGCCATTACACTTACTGGAAATTCAGGTGGAAACTCACAATGGGTTGTAACTGATGATCAAGGAAATATTCTTGGATTACCTCCAACCTATTCGGCTGTCGATTTTGATGATGCAGGTTCTGGAACTTGTCTTGTTTGGCATTTATCATTCGAAGATGGTTTAACAGGAGCTGAAGTAGGCATGAATGCAGAAGACCTTGAGGGTTGTTTCTCACTTTCAAATTCAATTGAAGTATTTAGAAATTCACCTGTCGGTGGAACTCTTGAAGGTGGTCCTTTTACTTTCTGCGTAGGAGATGGAAATGCTGATATGATTATGGGCGGCGCCATTACACTCAGCGGAAATTCAGGAACAAATTCTGCTTGGGTGGTAACTGATGATCAAGGAAATATTCTTGGATTACCTCCAACCTATTCGGCTGTCG
>JBBEBC010000083.1:0-12642 GCA_040882555.1 Bacteroidia bacterium | reverse complement strand
CTTGAAGGTGGACCTTTTACTTTTTGCGTGGGTGATGGAAATGCTGATATGATTATGGATGGCGCTATTACACTTAGCGGAAATTCAGGTGGAAACTCTCAGTGGGTTGTGACTGATGATCAAGGAAACATCCTTGGATTACCTCCAACCTATTCTGTTGTAGACTTTGATGATGCCGGTTCTGGAACTTGTCTTGTTTGGCATTTATCATTCGAAGATGGTTTAACAGGAGCTGAAGTAGGCTTGAACGCAGCTGATCTTCAAGGTTGCTTTTCTCTTTCAAATTCTATTGAAGTATTTAGAAATTCACCTGTCGGTGGAACACTCGAAGGCGGACCTTTTACTTTTTGCGTAGGTGATGGCGATCCTGATCAAATCTTTGACGGTGATATTTCATTGTCAGGAAATTCAGGGGGCAATTCTGCTTGGGTTGTAACAGATGCTCTAGGAGAAATACTCGGACTACCTGCAAATTATACGGATGTTAATTTTGATGATGCTCCGGAGGGAATATGTCTTGTTTGGCACTTAAGCTTTGAAGATGGATTAATTGGTGCAGAAGTAGGTCTAAATGCAGCCGATCTTCAAGGTTGTTTTTCTCTTTCTGATTCAATTGTTGTTAACCGAGTTACAGATGGTGCTCTGTGTATTACATCAGTAAACGATAAAGCTATCAGTAACGTTAACTTATACCCAAACCCAGCAAATGGCTTGGTTCGACTTACTGCTGATTTCGAATCTATTCAATCA
Source organism: Bacteroidia bacterium (assembly GCA_040882555.1). Lineage (GTDB taxonomy): Bacteria > Bacteroidota > Bacteroidia > M30B66 > M30B66 > M30B66. Next base: position 11,892 of record JBBEBC010000083.1, on the reverse strand, counting down.
ACTGTAACTATTGAAATTTACCAAGCAACAGGTAGATTGATTCACTCAGCTACATTGAGCAATAGAAATTCGGTAAATGAAGTAATCGACCTAGCTCATTTTGCTTCAGGTGTTTATATGATCAACATTATTTCTGATAAAGCAGTTAGCAACTTGAAATTAATTAAAGAATAACATTGAATTTATAGTGTTCTAAGAAATCCCCCGTTTGCTACACTAAGTGTGCTTCCGGGGGATTTTTATGTCAAATCAATAACCCAAGTGCATTCAATTTTAATCCGTTGATTCAGTTTTTTTTTAATCATAGTGTCATAAATACATCATTATCGCTTGATTGCTTCATGGCAACTACTATATTTGGTGCAGTATGAAAGCAACTGTTGCCAAAGCAAGGGCGGTGATTGAACGAATCAGCCCGCAAATAGATGAAGGAGCATTCGCAATTAAGCGTGTACCGGGAGAACAAGTAATTGTTAAAGCATCCATCTTTGGAGATGGACACGACATTGTTCGGGGTGTCTTACTTCATAAAGCAAAAAAAGAGAAAAAGTGGACTGAGTGTCCTATGCTAGAAATAGAAAATGACGATTGGCAAGGTCATTTCATGACATCTACTCCAGGAGAATATGAGTATGCCGTTGCTGCGTGGATTGATCATCCCTTAACCTGGCATCATGGCTTTTTAAAGAAAGTTGAAGCAGGTGAAAATGTCGCTCTGGAATTAAAAATTGGGGCAGATTTTCTTAGGAAAATCGCGAAGAAATCCAGCGGAGCTGATAAACAATATTGCCTAGAAACGGCACAAATATTAGAATCGGATGAGCACTATATTGAAGCAATTGCAATTGCTAAAGACCAACGCATGGAAGATATGCTGGAAGCAATCCCTTTGCGTGAAAATGAAAGTATCTCTCAATCATTAGCATTAGTCGTTGAGCGTAAAAAAGCTGCCTTTAGCACATGGTATGAATTTTTTCCTAGATCGGCTTCTCAAGATCCGAAACGTACAGGAACATTTCAAGATTGCATCAAACTTTTGCCCCATGTTTCAGGCTTGGGTTTCGACACACTTTATTTTCCTCCCATCCACCCGATAGGGGTTTCTCATAGAAAAGGCAAAAATAATAGTACAACTTCAAAACCCGGAGAACCAGGCTCACCTTGGGCAATTGGTTCTTCATTAGGTGGTCACAAAGCCATAAATCCCGAATTGGGAACACTCAATGATTTTAGAGCTTTGGTTAAAGAGGCCAAAAAACAAGGAATTGAAATAGCTCTCGACCTTGCATATCAGTGCTCTCCAGATCATCCTTATGTGAAAGAACATCCTCAATGGTTTAAATGGAGACCCGATGGAACTGTTCAATATGCTGAAAATCCTCCTAAAAAATATCAGGACGTTCTACCCATAAATTTCGAAACAGAAGATTGGAAGAATCTCTGGGAAGAGTTGAAAAGTGTAATCGAGTATTGGATAGGAGAGGGGATTTCAATCTTTAGAGTGGATAATCCACATACAAAACCCTTTGTTTTCTGGCAGTGGCTCATGGCAGAAATGCGAAATGACCATCCTGAAGTTATCTTCCTAAGCGAAGCTTTTACACGCCCCAAAATAATGGCCAAGCTTGCAAAAGTCGGTTTTCAACAATCCTACAGTTATTTCACTTGGCGACAAACTGGTGCTGAAATCAAGGAGTATGTCGAAGAGCTTACCCAAACAGAGCTGAGAGAATATTTCAGGGCTAATTTCTGGCCCAATACGCCCGATATTCTGCCGTATTATCTGCAAAATACCGACTACTCCCAATCGGCATTGAGATTTGTTTTGGCAGCTACGCTTTCCTCAAATTATGGAATGTATGCGCCTGTGTTTGAACTTCTCGTGAATGAGCCAATGCCGGGTAAGGAAGAATATTTTAACTCTGAGAAGTATGAGGCTGTTCATTGGGATTGGAATTCACCAAGCAAAATGCGTGAACTTATTGCTAAAGTGAACCAGATTAGGAGAGAAAATCCTGCCTTTCATACTACCTTTAACATCACTTTTTGTAATACGGATAACGAGAATCTTCTGGCTTATCTCAAAACAGATGAATCAGGAAGCATACTTACTGTTGTAAATATGGATCCTCTGCATAAACAAAGCGGTTGGGTTCAGTTGCCTTTGAACGTCCTGAATGCCCATGAAGGACAATCTCTAAGTTTGCTTGATTTAATGGACGATAGTCGCTATACTTGGAACAGACAATGGAATTATATTGAATTAGATCCTCGACTTATGCCTGTGCATATTTTTAAAGTAAAGATTCAAAACTAGAACAGCCTATGGATACCATGCATCGCATTAAGGACACCTCTCAGCCTTTGATTCAAGCCAATTGGAATGACTTGTTTAATTCCGAGAGAATAATTCATCAACTCGAAAACCAGGTGCTTCCTGCCTATTTAAAGCGAATGCGATGGTTTGGAGGAAAAGCAAGGGCCGTAAAAGGAATGAAGATTTATCAGAATATTCCTATTGAAAATAGTCAAGGAATTGCAAGATATCTACTCATTAAAGTTAGATATGAAGATGGTCCAACCGAAATCTACACCTTACCTATTGTCTTCGTTCACAGTAGAATGATGCTTACGGGCAAATATCCTTCCTATGCAGTAATTGCAAGAATTGAAGATGAAAATCAGGATGGTTATTTGATGGATGGGATTTATGATGAGGATTTTCGAAATTCTTTATTCCTCTTAATGAGCAATCAAAGTTCCATTCGAGGTAATCACTACCCACTTGACTCGTGCAAAGGGAAATATCTTGATGAAAAGGGGCTCCCGCATCCATTAGAATCAAAAGTTCTTGAAGCTGATCAAAGTAATTCATCAATCATTTTTAATGATACGTTCTTCCTTAAACTCTTCAGGAAAGTAGAATACATGGTGAATCCCGATTGGGAGATTGTGAATTTCCTGACTTCGCAGGATAAATTCAAGCAAATACCAGCTTTCTCTGGATGTGTTGAGTTAACTCATCCTGAAAAGAATAAAATGCTACTCATCATGCTTCAGCAGTTGGTTCCTAATAAGGGAGATGCTTGGAAGTTGATGATTAATCGTGTTGAGAGATTTTATGATCGAGCTGTTGAAAGCGATTATCAGAATAGGCCTTTACCTCTTAAACCTCATCTGCTTTCAATTTCTTGGGATAAAACGCCAGAAGAACTTAGAAATCTAATTGGCGAAGACACCTTCCAAGAAGCAGCTTTGTTGGGTAAAAGAACCGCCGAATTTCACATTGCATTGGCAGATGCTGGCGCAAACAGAGATTTCGAACCAGAGAATCTGGATGCAGATTTTCAGAAGAAGTTATTTAAAGAATTGATGCATCTGTTGGATACAAAGTTTGATCTTCTTGAAAGAAACCTTCAACGTGTGCCAGCTACTTTGAGAGATGATGCAGCTGAAATGCTTGAAGGCAAGGCTCGTGTAAAATCGTTTTTTACCAAAGTGCTTGATACACCTCTCGAAGGCAAACGAACCAGAATTCACGGCGATTACCATTTAGGTCAAGTTTTGGTTACAGATAATGATATGTATATGCTCGACTTTGAAGGTGAGCCAGATAAGCCTCATCATGAAAGAAGAGATAAGTATCCTCCATTAAAAGATGTTGCTGGAATGATGCGCTCATTTAGATATGCAGCTTATGCAGTGATGTTTGGACGATATGATGAAGAGCATAACGATAGACATAAAATGATTGCTGTTGCTGATATTTGGTACCACTTCGTAAGTCGCTATTTTCTTGGGGCTTATCTTGAAACCATGAGCGGTAGCGGATTAATTCCAGCCGATGATAAAGTAAATGACCTACTTCAAGTCTACTCTTTTCAAAAGGCAATCTATGAGCTGGGTTATGAGATAAATAACCGTCCCGACTGGGCTTTGATTCCTCTTCAAAGTCTTATCAAATTTGTAAAACATTACATCGATTAATAAAGCCGAATAAGAGCAAAATCATTCATGGCAAAAAAAGAGAGTTCTCAAAAAGTTGCTCCAGCAAAAGGAGCAAGCAAAGCAATTGGCGAAGCGAAAAGTAAAGCCCTGAAGCCTTCGGCCGATAAGGCCATAAAACCAGCCGCCACAAAAAAACCTGCGGCCAAGGCCAAAAAAGCTGTAGAGAAAAAGGGTGTAGTTTCTGCGCCAACAACAGATAAAACCACTGCTCAAACACGAGCACCAAAGAAAAGTGCAACTGTACTAAATAAGAAAACCACACCTCCGGTTTCCACACAAAAGAAGGTGGTATCCAAAGAAGTTGTTGTTAAAAAGAAGATTGTGAGTCCCAAAGCCGAAACTACATCAGAGCACTTTTCATTGTTCTCAGAATTAGATATTTACCTATTTAAACAAGGGAAACATTATAAACTTTATGAGAAGTTCGGGGCTCATATCACTGAGCATAAAAATCAAAAAGGGACCTATTTCTCTGTCTGGGCACCAAATGCAAGCCATGTAAGCGTAATTGGCGATTTCAATGAATGGAATCCAGAGCAGGGGAGAATGAATATTAGGCTTGATGGATCAGGTATTTGGGAGATTTTTATCCCTGCTATCGGTCACGGTGATTATTACAAATACCTCATCCGAAATGCTCAAACAGGTGAGGTTCTTGAGAAATTTGATCCATTTGCTTTTTTCAACGAAATTCCTCCTAAAAGAGCATCTATTGTTTGGGATTTATCTCATAAACACAAAGTTGATAAACGTCCTAAAGGACATTCAGCTATAGACAAGGCTTGGTCTATTTACGAAGTCCATGCGGGTTCTTGGAAAAAGCCTGGTATAAAGGAAGACGACTATCTTACTTATGCCGATATGGCCAAGGAAATGGTTCCTTATATCAAGGAAATGGGCTTTACTCATGTTGAGTTTTTACCTCTTACTGAGCATCCATATTCAGGCTCTTGGGGTTATCAGACTACTGGCTTTTTTGCCCCAACTTCTCGATTTGGAACACCGCAGGAGTTTATGCAAATGGTTGACTCTTTTCATGAGGCCGGGATTGGAGTGATAATCGACTGGGTACCATCTCACTTTCCTGAAGATAGCTATGCTCTTGCCATGTTCGACGGAACGAGGTTATATGAGCATCAAGATCCTAGAAAAGGGTTTCATCCAGATTGGAAAAGCTTGATTTTCAACTATGGCCGCTACGAAGTGAGATCTTTCTTGATAAGCTCTGCTATGTTTTGGGCTGATTATTATAAAATTGATGCATTAAGAGTGGATGCTGTGGCTTCTATGCTTTACCTCGATTACTCGAGGGAAGACGGTGAATGGGAACCAAATATTTATGGTGGAAATGAAAATCTAGAGGCGATTTCCTTCCTTAAGGAATTAAATGAAGCTTTGTATACTAATTTTCCTGAAATTCAGGTGATTGCTGAAGAATCAACTTCTTGGCCTATGGTTTCCCGTCCTGTTTATTTGGGAGGACTAGGCTTCGGTATGAAATGGATGATGGGATGGATGCATGATACCTTGAAGTATTTTGGAACTGATCCAATTTATAGGGAATATCATCAGAATGATATTACATTTTCAATCTATTATGCTTTTACTGAGAATTTTATGCTTCCTCTTTCTCATGATGAGGTAGTACATGGTAAAGGTTCTCTAATCCAAAGAATGCCTGGTGATGAATGGCAGCGATTTGCTAACCTACGGGCAATGTATTCCTATATGTTTACTCATCCTGGCACTAAGCTTCTATTCATGGGAGGTGAATTTGCTCAATACGCTGAATGGAATTACAAGCAAAGTCTAGATTGGCATCTACTTGAATTCGCGCCTCATAAAGGAATTAGTGAATTGATAAAAGCATTGAACAATTTATATAAATCAGAACCAGCACTTTATGAATTGAATTTCGATGAGAAAGGTTTTGAGTGGATTGATCTAAACGACTTTCGAAACAGTACATTAAGTTATATCAGACGTTCCAAAAATGGCGATGATCATGTTGTAATTATTGCCAATCTAACACCTGTACCTAGAGAGAATTACAGAATTGGATTGCCTTCAAGCAGTAGCTATGATTTAATTTTTAATAGCGATGATGATGCATATTGGGGTAGTGGTTATGAATTGAAAAAGTCAATAAAAGCTGATAAAGTGGAGCAGCACGGACGAGATCATTCAGGTGCGTTTAACCTTCCACCTCTTTCAGTTCAGGTTTATAAACCGAAACTTAAGAAAGCTTCAGCAGCTAAATCGAATACAGTTAAAAGTAGTGTAAAGAAGAAATAATTTGAATTTTAAATGAGTAAGGAATCTTTTATTGAAGCAATAAAATCATCATATCCTGATTCAAAGCCACATATATTCTTAGGTTGTGGAGTTCTAGACGGTGAGATATTAAGTGAAGCAAGGGTAAATATTCCCTTAAGCATGATGAATCGTCACGGAATGGTTGCAGGTGCTACTGGTTCTGGGAAAACGAGAACTTTGCAGCTTCTAGCAGAACAGTTAAGTAAAGCTGGAGTTCCAGTTTTCTTATCAGATATTAAAGGTGATTTAAGTGGCTTGGGAGTGCCAGGTAAAACTAATGCTAAGCTTGAAGAAAGAGCCGAAGCTTTAGGAATCAAGTTTGAACCTTCTGGAGTGCCAGTTGAATTGTATTCATTGTCAGGTAATAACGGTGCTCAAATGAGGGCAACGGTAATGGAATTTGGTCCGATTTTACTTTCGAAAATTTTGGAACTCAATGATACTCAAACGGGTGTATTAACAATTCTGTTTAAGTATGCCGATGATCATGCTTTACCTATTGTGGATTTAAATGATCTTAAGAAAGTCCTAAATTACCTTAGTGAAGGACCAGGGAAGGAAGAAATTAGAGCCAACTACGGGAGTATTTCAACATCTTCATCTGGGACTATTTTAAGAAAAATTGTTGCTCTGGAGCAACAGGAAGTAGATAAGATTTTTGGGGAGCCATCATTTGAAATTGCTGATTTAATGCAAAAAGTTGATGGGCAAGGTGTTGTGAGTATACTTAATGTCAGCGACATGCAGGATAAGCCTGATGTATTCTCAACATTTCTTCTAAGCCTGTTAGCGGAATTGTATCAAACCTTACCTGAAGCTGGAGATTTAGATAAGCCGAAGCTTGTATTTTTTCTTGATGAAGCACATTTGCTTTTCAATGATGCTCCAAAAGCTTTTCTTGAGCAAATAGAGCAAATTGTGCGATTAATAAGGTCAAAAGGTGTTGGTATTTTCTTCTGCTCTCAGATGGCTCAAGATTTACCTGATTCAGTGCTTTCTCAATTAGGGAATAGAGTACAGCATGTGCTTAGATCATTCACTCCCAAAGATGCTAAAGCTATAAAGGATACAGTTCATACTTATCCAAGATCAGAATACTATAAAATTGATGAAACACTCACTCAATTGGGTATAGGTCAGGCTCTGATTACGGTTCTTAACTCAAAAGGAATTCCTACGGAAGTAGCATATACGCACCTTGTTCCACCTGTTGCTGTGATGGGACCAATGATTCAACAAGAGGTAGATGATCTTTTGAGGAAATCTGAGCTATACGCTAAATATAGAACAACTGTTGATCCCGAAAGTGCCTTTGAAATTCTTGATAAAAGGATAAGAGGCATTGAGAAAGAAGAAGAGCAAATTCAGACTAAAGTAGAAGAAGTGAAACCTCAAACTTCAGGACGAAAAGAGAAATCAGTGATAGAAGAAGTCATGTCATCTTCAGTAACTAGAACTATTGGAAGAGAGCTCGTTAGAGGGATATTTGGCGTGCTTTTCGGAAAGAAAACTACTACCCGTCGGACGACACGTCGTTAACCCTTTCTTCATGTAATTGAGCTCCGCTTTTCTCTGCAATTTTAACCAGCAAAAGAAACCAGGAAATTAACAAAGGGCCAAACACTAAGCCCAAAATTCCAAAAATTGGAATGCCGATAATTACTCCAACAATGGTTATTATTGGGTGAGTATCAGCAAGATATTTGGAAATAAAGTATCTCAGAACATTATCAATATTTGTGACGAGCAAGAAGCCCCAAAGTAATAAACCATAGCCCTCCTTTGAATCTCCGTAGGCAAGGGCTATCAATGCCGCAGGCACAAATACAATCGGAGCACCGATCACTGGCATAAAGGACAAAAAGAAAGCTATAATTCCCCAGAAAACAGGATCGTTATAATTAAATAACCAGAAACCAAGACTAACTAAGGCTCCTTGAATAAAGGCAATAAAACCCTGTCCTAAAACATTTGAGTAAGTTGAATTTCGAAGTTCACCTGAAAATAATTTGATTTGCTTCTCACTAAGGGGTAGATACTTATTTAAACCTTTCTCAAAAATTAAGTAGGACGTTAGCATGAAATACAAAAAGAAATACATCATACCAATGGTAAGCAAAAGGCCTCCAACACCAGTTAAAATGTTATTCACACCACCAAGTAGATTTTCTTCTAAAAAGGTATATACTTTATCAATAAACTTTTCGTCACTCACGCTAAAGCCTATAAAATCTTGGACTTGAGTGAGCACTGAATTCAGAGCCTCCTTATGTTCTAGAAACTTGTTTATTTTGTTAGCTATCATTAAGCCGATAGTTAAAAAAGGAACTACTAGAATGAAAAAAGAAGCAACCAATATAATGGTAGCTGAAAGCCAACGAGGCAATTTTTTCTTTTCAACCAAAAAACCCAGAAATGGTCTGAATAAAACATACAATACCGACGCCCCTAGAAATGCCGTGAACATACCCTTTAAGGCATAAAGCAAAAAACCTCCGAAAAGCAAAGTGCAAATTAGGATTAGGATACGTCTTTGCTGAATTGTATATACAGATTTCATTCTTCAGATTCTATCGTATTTTCTATTACTTCATCCATTTCAATGCGCTTGTTATTGAGGAACGCAACAACAAAAGTCTTATCGGTCATAGCCGCATTTTTCTTCATGTACTGCTGAGCTTCGTATTTAGTTTTAAATCGGCCGAAGGCATATTTATGCAAGCCTTTGTGCTTAAAATAAATGATATCATTTGCAGGTATTCCAAATTGAATAGCGAGCTGCTCCTTAGGAATCTCATTTGAAAATGCTCCAAGCTGAATTTTAAATTCCACCTTACTATTTAAAGGCTTTTCTATTTCAGGACTTTCCTTAATCTCTTGTATGGATTGACTGCCTTTCTCACTAGCATTAATTGGTTCTAGAACTTCTATATCAATATCCTTTGTGACTTGTGTTTTCCTGACTTCATCTTCCATGTAGGTTAACTGAGATGATATTTTCTTTGGGCCAGATAAATTATCAGGAATGAAAATAGCATACTCAAGAAATATTGTATCTCTATCAGGGAGATTTAGCCATTGAAGTCTCAATTCTTGTTCACTGAAAGAAAATAATGCACCTGCAGAATTTTGCTCATTTACTATAAAACCCGAGGGATATTTTTGAGTAATCAATAGGTTTCCTTCTGTTTCCCCTTTTATGACATATAGTTTCGCTTCGTGAATTTCTCCATTTTGGAGATTCTCGCCAATTATCATTTTAATTTGAGGTTGCGCTAGTAATCCGTCAAAGCAGAAAAGCGAAACAAACAGAAGTAGCAAGCAAGTTTTCACAAGGGCAATTTCGAAATAATTTTTTGATGCATCGCCAAAATAAAAAACGTCCCAACCTTGTGAGTTGAGACGCCTATTCTAGAGATGTAAATTATTTAGTTACTGTTCGTTTTTTAGCAGCCAAATTCATGGCCTCTCCAACAGTAATTCTAGATCCTCTGTTATAAGCTATTACAAAAGGAATGTATCTAGAATAATCAAGTTTGTTTTTATAGTCTCGGGCTTGTTCATATGTATTAAATGAGCCCACTGTGTATTTGTATAACCCGTTAAAGTTTTCTTCCTGAAGCTTATCTTTCATACCATATTCTTTGCGAATAGAGTCTTTATCGAGCTTTTGAGTTGAACTTAAAATCTGGACTTTGTACTCAAGATCTACTTTTTGTTCATCAACATAATCAGGCTTGGTTTCATCAAGATTAATGATTCCAAGAAGAGTTTTTTCTGCAAGTGAATCACTAGGAGCAACATATTCAATAACTTCAATTGAGCTTGAAGGAAGATCGAAAATTTTCTTTTCCTCATCTTGAATGTAATAGTACTTGCCTTCAACTTCCTGCTTACCACGTAATTCAAATGGTAAAATGACTTTGTACATTACTTGAATTTCTTCTTCTGCTGGTAATCTAAGCCAACTGTACTTAACTTTTCCATCCTTGAAAGAAAAAATAGCTCCTTGACTTTCAACACCAATAGCTTCACATCCTTTAGGTAAATCCTGTTCAATTAAGAAAAAACTATCTAGGTTCCTGCGCTCGATATTAATCTTAACAAAGAAATACCCTCCGGCATAAGCCTTTTGTTGAGAGAAGGTTTGAGCAACCCTAACAACACTCTCAGTTGCATTGGCCATTGTACTCATAATAAGAGTGAAGGCCATAATAGAAAGGAATTTACGCATCATAATTATTTGATATTAAAGTACGTGAGTTTAGTGTTGGGAATTATTCATGGTTTCAAACAATTTTCAACACGTATTTAGTTCGTTTTTGTTTGTAAACTATTACTCACTAATCATTCAGTTAGTTGCCTTAAATTAAGTTGAAATCTTACATGGATATCTGCAGATGAAACACGTAGCAAGAACGATTAGATTAGCATTTGATTACTCTTTTACATCACTATAATTAGTTATTGAACTTGCTAATTAATAAATCCAATTTTGATGAAAACTTGCAACTATGCTGAGAATCCTGCTTTTACTGATGCTTTTCTCAAGTACAATATCTGCCCAAGATTGGGTGCGGAAAACTGATATGCCCGGCCCTGGAAGGTTTTGGGCAGCTTCATTTATTTGTCAGGATAAATTGTACACTGGTACAGGCAGGCCAGAATTTTCAAGTTCAACAAGGCTTGCAGATATGTGGCAATACGATTTTACTTTAGACACCTGGACACAGGTTGCTGACTTTCTAGGAGGGGGTAGAGAAGGGTCTACTGCTTTTTCTTATAATGGGAGAGGCTTTGTTGCTTTCGGTACTCCTTTTATTCAGTTCACAAGTGATGTTTGGGAATATCTTCCAATGACTGATTCATGGCAACAAAAGGCCAGCTGCCCAGCTTCTTTCGCATTCTCTCATGGATTTGTTATTGATGATCATTTCTACATAGGCCCCGTAAATGGCAGCAATAAAATGTATTCTTATGATATAATAAATGATTCATGGTCTGAAGTAGCTTCATTTCCAGGAGCAGATAGAAGGGCTCAAGTTTCCTTTACTGCAAATGGAAAAGGATATATTGGAATGGGAGCTGGTGTTTTCGGGGGTGTAGAAGATGATTTCTTTAGATATGATCCTGCAAGCGATTCTTGGGAACAAATAGCTTCAATTAGTCCAACAAGCGACCAGTCTGCAGCGTTTTCAATTGATAATGTAGGTTATGTATATAACGCAGGAGGCTCTGGTGGTGGGAAATCTATTTATAGATACGATGAAACATTAAATGCATGGGAACTCGTTTCAACCAAGCCAGAAGAGAGAATTGCAAACTGCAGTATGGTTTCATATGGTGGTAGTGCATATCTAACAGCAGGTGAATTAACTATATCTGGGAGCAATAATTCTTCTCAACAGATATGGGAATTTACACCTCTGGTTTCAAGTATTCCTGAAACGATAAATGAGAAACTAAATGTAATTTCGATTTCTTCGAACTCGATTCAACTTAATTTTACAGGCCAATTGAGTGGTGAATGTCTGATTGAAATCTATTCACTAAATGGTTCTTTAATTC
>JBBEBC010000082.1:0-27811 GCA_040882555.1 Bacteroidia bacterium | reverse complement strand
TCCATGAATTTGGTCATGCGTTGCATGGATTAAGTTCTAATGTGACATATAAATCACTCTCTGGAACAAACGTGGTTAGAGATTATGTTGAATTCCCTTCTCAGTTACTTGAGCACTGGTTAAGCACTCCTGAGGTACTTCAGCAATTTGCTTTGCATTATGAAACTGGTAAACCTATTCCTCAAAGTTTAGTAGATAGAATCGAAAAAGCCTCGACATTCAATGAAGGCTTTTCTACCACCGAATATTTATCAAGTGCTTTAATTGATATGAAAATACACTTGAGTAAAGAGGCGGAAATAGATCCTGATGCATTCGAAAAAGTTACTTTAGAAAAACTTGGGATGCCAAGAGAACTGGTTATGCGCCACAGAACACCGCAGTTTGCTCATATCTTTTCTGGTGACAGCTATTCTGCTGGATATTACAGTTATTTATGGTCGGATGTTTTAACTGCTGATGCATTTGAAGCATTTACAGAAGCAGGTGGTCCTTATGATAAGGCTGTAGCAAAGAGATTAGTAGATCATGTTTTTTCTATTGGGAATACTGTTGATCCAGCCGAAGGTTACAAAGCCTTTAGAGGAAAAGATCCAGATACAAAAGCATTGATGAGAAAACGGGGTTTTCCTGTTAAGTAAAAAAAGAGCCGCTTAAAGCGGCTCTTTTTTTTTGATTTTTATATAGATAAATTAGGACATATCTTTAAGATAGTAAATACCAATTCCGACTACAATAGCAGGTATTATGAGGCCCGGCCAAGTCCATAAACCTAACAAAGCGAGAGCAATTTGATTAACAATTAACAACCCTGCGTAGGTATAGACTCCCCACGCTTTCATTTTCCAAAGGCCAATCATGCAGATACCTCCAAGCAAGGCTGAAAAAGCAAGGTAAGGAGGATACCAAGAGCCAATGCTTGATGCCATATCTGAGAATATTAATGGAATTGTTACTAGCAATCCTATAAACCCCAAAACGCAAAGCGCTGTAATAATGGTAGGTCGGGCAGGCTTTGCTTGCTGAATTTCGTTTTCGTCAATTATTTGAAGCTCATCCATTCAGGTGCTGATAATTTTTGATTAGTCTAATTCAAATGTATTTTTTTTATAAATACATTTCCCCGATTACCGATTGCTCTCAGTAAATAAATTCCAGAAGGCAATCTTCCATGATTTAATGTGGAGTTGCTGAATCCTTTAATTATTGTCTTTTTGGTTGAAAGGATGTGACTTCCCTTAGAATCGAATAAATCAAGGGTAAAGTCTTCTTCAGCATTTAATTCCCATGACAATTTAATGGCTGAATTATTTATCCTCTGAATGTTTAAATCTGAATTATTTGTTTTGATATTTACTGCTACTAAAGGCGAATAAGCAAAGGTTCCGTCAAAGTCAGTTTGCTTTAATCTGTAATAAGATAAGCCATTGAATGGTTTAGTATCAATTCCATAATATTCTAGAATAGAGCTGCTGTTACCTGCTCCTAGCTTGCGAAAAACCTCTGTGAATTTAGTAGCGTCAGAACTTCTCTCTATCGTAAAATAATCGTTATTGATTTCTGAAGCTGTTGTCCAAGTTAAGTGAACATTACCTTCGTTTTCATTCGCTTGAAAATCTATCAAAGTGATAGGTAAAGGCTCTGTAAGCCAATCACTAAGAGTCCACCTTGAAAAGGCGGCAATTCCAGTTTGTTGAACCCAGTTTGCTGCCACATCTCTGCTTATTTGAGCAGGAACGAATTGACCTTCCCAAGTTGTTCCATTGTCTTCAGATCGCCAAGGAATTAAGTCAATTTCACTCGGGTTAAATCCATCTGAATCAACCAGTTCGTCATCGAAATAATCTAATTTCAAAGTTGCATCTAATGCGGAATTAACAGAAGGTGAAATGTCGAAATACCTTTGTATACTATTATTTACAACCCCTGCTTGCTGGGAAATATGACCACGGTTTACAAATGTTTGCCCAGGCGCTACTGCGCCGGTGGAAATGCTCACACCCATGCCAGCAATGTTATTATACGTTGAGTTTGCAGCAAGTACTCTTTCACTTTTCAGTTCTCCGGAAACACCATAAATCCGTGTTGAATTTGATTCATTTTGAACAACACCTGTTGTACCCATAAAAACAGAATAATCGTCGAGATTAAACTTTCCTTGGGTCATGGTAAGTGTACCCGTTAAGAATATGTCATTTGCAAGCTTAACAGCCTCAGTAGTCAGAGAGCTTTGAATAGTTAAATTAAAAAAGGCAGTATTGGTTGTTCCACCAATTGTTTGAAGACTTGAGCCATTGATAGATATTTGTCCAGTACCGACTGACTGATTTCCACTATTTATAAAATCCCCATGAACTTCAAATTCTGAGCCTGGTAACATGGTAAGTTTGGCCGCTGAAGCAATTGTAAAGTTTCCGGAGAAAGCTATGCCAACAGAATTGATTTCAGGAAAAACACCTCCCACCGGAACAGAAGGAATTAAGACATTGGTAGTTATGTTGGGCAAGACGTTACAAGCCCAATTACTTGGTGTTTCCCATTGAGCAGTATATCCAAGCCATTCACCAGGAGTTTGATTAAGAATATTCAATGTAAAAGGGAAGGCTGCTGAACTACATCCAGCAGATGAAACAGTGATTGTAAATCCGTAAGAACCTGGAGTCGGACTAGAAGGAAGAGTTATTGAAAGAGCGTTTGGTGCTGCAGGCAAAACTTGATTATTTACGCTAACAAATCCCGGTAAAGCCGGTGCTACTGAAACAACAGAATAAGTAATAGGCGAATTTTGAGTACTTGAATAATCAATCACAAACTCAGAAGCATCAGGACAGATAGCAGAAGTGCTAAAGGAAATACTTGGCGGTGGACATGTTACAGAAACCTCATGAGCACCCAAACTTGGAGGGTTTGAGCGAATATTCCCATCGATATCGGTAGTAACACTTGCTTGAACTAAGCCTACGCCAACTATCCCAGCTGCTTCAGCTTTCCAACCGATGCCAGGTGTAAATGCCATTTCAGGATCGATATTTATTGAATTTGTTTCGCCGGTTGCAGCAATATACGTTGCAAAGGTGGTATATGAATTCACGTAATCGCCTCTAAAAGGAGATCCAATATTTACAGTCCAATAACAGTTGTAATCTAATGCTGCGAAAGAGTTGGCGTTATTTATCTGAACTGTTTGATTACCCGTAGAACCTGTATTGAGAGATGCATTGATGAAAATGTTATTTAGAATTCGGCTGTTATCTCCCGTAGATAGTCCAAAAGTTCGATAACAATATGTGGCTGAACTTGTGCCTCCCGAAATATAAACTGTATTATTTAAAATGTCCCAATTAGTTCCATTTGTAGAAGGTTGATCGATTCCATAAGCAACACTCGCAGCATTTTGAATTTGGATTGAATTGTTTGCGCAAAGTGAGCTATTTCCAATTGCAGAGGGACTACCAAGATAAATACCGTAGCCCATTTGTCCCGAGGCTGTTGTAAAGATGTAATTGGAGGTAATATGATGTGGGCCTATGCCGCCATTAACCGAAATACCGTAAGAAGAAGAACCTCCAACTTGATTATTATTAATAGTATTTCCTGAGATTGTAGTTGAAGTATGATCTGTAACATAGATACCTCGACCTCTGTTGAAATTGACTATCGTATTATTTAAAATTTGCGGCCCGGTTGGGTCAGAGCTACTCATATCAAGGAAGATTCCATGTGTTCCGCCTGAAAGGCTGCAGTTTTCAATGAGGATGTTTGAACAATCGTTAGCAGCAAGAGTTTCTGCAGCATAAATTACAGCACCAGCATTTATAGTAGAGGTGGTGGTGGTTATACCTGAAAGAGTTGAATTTAGAATGGTGTTATTATCGGCATTTGTTCTAAATCTCACTGCTCCGTATGATGCAGAAGTCCCTGTATATCTAATTGTTACAGCATCGAATATGATATGTTGGGAGCCAAAAAGATCGAATGTATAGCTTGAGCCTCCTTGTTGAATAACCGCATTCGCGGGATTGGCGTCTGCCGATCTAAAGGTAACTGTATTTAGCGCGCTTGTTCCATTAACAGCTGTAATGAGTGCACTTTCATTGAAAATTCCGGTAATATTGAAGATAACAGGACCACAAACTCCTTGAGAATTCAAATCAGCAACTGCAGAGGCGATTGTTGTATAATCGCCGCCAGATTGAATAGTATAAGTTCCTGACAGACCATTAGAGAGAATTACGGAATTATCGCTCAAGCAATTATTACTTTCATTTCCCTCAACAATTGCATTAGAAGCATCTGCTAAAAATGAAACATCGCTATTAACAGAAAGAGGGAGTGTGAAATTTAGTGTTGTTGAGCCTCCGGCGATGAGACCTAGACTGTAGGTTTGCGTTTGAGTATTGACTGCACAAAGTAAATTTCCTGCGCTAGCCTGAATATCGAAGGGTGTGCCTGAAGCAATATCTACAGGACCGTTATTTCTAAGAACAACATCATAGGTAACACTTCCTGCGCCACAGATTGTACCGATAGAAGGAGTGATTGACTCAATAACTAAATCAGGAAATGGAGCTGCAGTAGTACTTAAACATGTGCCTGGAGAGCCTTCTAGAATGGAAATATTATCAAATCTAACTGAAAATAAATTTGAATTATTGTACCCACAAGCTGCGTTCAGGTAGAAAAGGATAGCAGATTTATCTGTAACAGTGCTTAAGTCGAATTCAACTTCAACAGATTCACAATTTCTCAATTGAGAAAAGAAAAGATCAGCAGTAGATATACCATTTACTTTGGCTGCAGCTATATAGGTTCCACCTGGATTTCCAGCTGTTGGAGCCCACATATTAAAATAAACTCTATCGTTGGGTTGGGTTGCAAAATAGGAATTGCTCAAATCAAAAGTCATTATCACGGTATTGAGCCCGGTGCAATTTTGAATTGGTGAGCGAAGGAAACAACCGTAGAAACTGTTGAAATTACCGTCGAAGCCAACATTCCCGCCAGGACATCCGCCGGAGGCGAAATAAACCATACCACCTGTTGTACAAGAGCTCGGACTCCACCAAACATTATTTGGACCGCTCCCTCCTACCGTGTTCAAGACATTTGTTGTGAAAGTTTCCAATCCTGAGACAGAATTCTGGCCTCCTCGAATATCACCATCTTGGTTTCTTGCTTTTGCAACAAAGCAATATTCGGTTTCGGTATTAAGTCCTATTGCAGTTATGGTAGCCCAAGCGGTGGAAGTTTGAAATATTTCTGTAGCACCTAAAGAACCATCTGCTTGAATAAAATCGCCAGTTGTTGAGCACAGAATCGAATAAGTTGTATTAGCTGGATTAGCGACTGGAGTTTCGGCAACTAAGGCTACATCCATGGTATTTGAGGTTGCGTTACTCACCAAAGGAGTTGTAGGCAAATCGCAAGCTGTGTAGGTTGGAGAAGCAATTGTAGTCCAAGCACAGGTTAGTGATGCATCTCTCGCCCTTACTCGAAACCAGAAAGGAAGGTTTGGCTGATCACCAGCATCAAAGTCGAAAAATGCTGTGTTTACGTTTTGCAATCCACCGTAGGTGATACCATCTGTGGATACTTCTACATCATAGTTAGTAGCTCCCGAGAGAGGATTCCAGCTTACATCCAAATGGTGATTTAGTCCATTGGCGGGAGCTCCGATTACCGAATTAAGATTAGCAACCTGATCGCATACCAGCGTTGGAGAAAGTAAAGTTGCACGGTAATCTTCTACTTCAGAATAGAGCCCAAGTCCGTCGGAAATATTATTACAAGCATTTATCACACCGCCAAGATTAGCAGACGCATCGTATCGAAGTCGCACACGCATGGCCACTTGTTGACCATCTGTAACACCTGCCGGAACGGTGAAATTGAAAATAAATGGATTTGCATTTGGATCTGAAAGTCGACCAACGAGTTCATTGGGCCCAGTAAAACTTCCATCGCCATTATAGTCAATAAATAAGCCTGCAGCACAGGTATATCCTGAGTGTTCTATGGAAACTGTATAATTCTGACCTGCTTCAAGCCTAAGTCCGTCAGAAAAAGCTCCCATCATATTGGAGTAATTATACATGGTAATGGTGGCTCCGGCTTGCACTCCAAAAAACTGACCGTTGTTATCTATTAAGGTACCAAGTGGTCCTTCTACCAGCACTCTAGAAATGTAGACTTTATCAACTGTTGAGTTTGTTAGCACAACGTCCGCATTTCCATTTACAACGCCACATACCTGGGTGCCAATTGACGGCAAAACCCTGAGGGTGAAATCCTTTGTTTGAGAATTTGTATAATTCCCACATGGGTCGATTGTAGCAAAATTGCCTCTAAGAGCGCGAAGTCGAATTCTTTTCAATCCGCTAACACTGGCAGGAACAGTAAAATATGCTGCATATGTATTTCCAACACTAGAACTAAAATTTACAATATCGAGGAGTTCTCCTCCGGAGGAAAAGGCTGTGTTATCGAATACACCATCTCCGTTAAAATCTATCCAAGCAGCAACGGTTGTGCTTGCTGTACCTGTTCCGTTTGCTCTTATAGTTGAGTTAAAATGATGATACTGCCCAGCAACAACGGTTGCATAACCATATGAGGTAGTGTCGGAATAATTGAGATAATTAGTTGAAACATATCCAGGATTAGGATCAGACCATTCATGGAATCCAACATCCTCAATATGATTATTAAGAAAGGAGTTCCCTATACCAGCCCCACTGCAGTAAACAGGTTCGGCAGCGACAAACACTTCGGCTGTTGTTGAAAATTCTGAACAAGAAACATCACTTACCACTGCACGGTAATAATAACTACCATTGCTCAATGATGCCGTTGTATATGTATCTGTATTGGCGCCTGAACCGCCATAAACGTTAGTCCAACCAGTACTACCATTAGGCGAAACCTGCCATTGAATGTTGGCACCTGAGTAACCTGTAACAGAAATTGTTGCTGTGCTGTTTGTTTGAGTGAATTGATACGAAGGGTTAGCTGTACCGCCAGCACATCCGCCGATAGGTGTACCTCTAACAATTATATCGTCAATAATAAAACCTCCACCGGTTCCATAACATTCATCAATTACCGCTCTAAATGCTAGAGCAAAATTTGCTTGATTATCTCTATTTGCTGGAAGATTAATGATTTGAGTTTGGACACCCGCATTATTAAAATACAAACCACCTGTGTAAGAACCATTTGCGCCAGTTGTACCTCCAACACCTCCAGTCTGATCAAGCAACCAGGTTGAACCTCCGTCGATAGAGGTGTTAACTGTTCCATAATCATAAACAACTCCTGTATCTAACTCACCAGTGCACCTCCATTTAAACTCTACTTGGATATTTTCAAAGCCCACGGTAGATATAGGTGTGTATGCCCAACGATATGTTATTGGTATTACGGTGCAATTAGTTCCATTCCAAGTTTGGAAAGGGTTATTCGCCGTGAACGGTGCATTAGCATTAAAGAATCCAACTCCTAAAGAGCGCCCTGTGATGGGTTGATTTGAGCCAGCTCCAAGATTAGAAACATTCCATAAGTGCCTATAATTGACATACTGCGGAACTGTTGAACTTGCTAACCAACCATTATTGGGGGTAATTTCAGACAATAACGCATTTGAAAAAGCACCATTGTTTCCGTCGAAGTTCTGTTGATAGATAACAACCTGAGCTTTAAAACCTGTATTAAATGAAAGTAAAATTGAAAATAAAAGTAAAAATCTATTCATTATGTTTCCTTAAAATAAGCGCAAAAATTCTTCATTTTTCTGTCAATAAAACAGAATAAATAACTCCACCAAGGGTTGATTTATGGCAGAATTACGCATAATTCAAACTTACGAATTTTATATTGTTTTAAAAATACCTCAGCAGATACAAGGCTTTCAACATCGGTTAACCTCCTTAAATACAAGCAATACAAAAAAATACCCCATTAAAAGCTCAAAATAATTCGGGGCAATATCAGGCTTAAATTGTCATGGAAAAAAGATAATAATTTAGGATTTAAGCATGAATTTATGCTTGAATTCTTGCTCTATTTTAAAACCGTCGACCAAATATTTAGCCCAAGGCATTGATTTCTCTTTGAACCTTTTTTTGCGTTGAATGATACCAAAAAGCCACAGAGGGGAGTATGCATCATAGGTAAAGTTTTGCCCTGATAAGGAGAGCTCAAAAACTAGAATTCCACCTTGAGATACTTCTTTGTAAAGAGTCATAAATCCGTCTCTTGATGTTAACTTGAAACTTACCAAGTGATCAAGATAGTAGGTCGTAATTATACAAGAATCTTTATCAAAGGAAACTTGCTTAAACCCTTTAGAGTTAAACCATTGCTTGACTGTATTGAGATTTACTTCCAAATTTTGAGTCTAATAGAAAAACTAAAATATAGAATTGAATCCACACAAAAAAATGTCATTTAGAGTGTGTAAAAAGGTTATAATCTAAGCTAAGTACTGATTCACAATTACTTCAAATTTCTTTCAACAGTCCTGTTCAAAACTCCTCAAATTAAAGAACTGCATTTTCTTCATCTTTGTGACATGCCAGTTTTCTCACACCTTCACGTCCACACACAATTCTCCCTTCTTGATGGAGCAGCAGATATCAAAAAGCTTTACCAAAAAGCGATTGAGGACAAGATGCCAGCCATGGCAATTACGGACCATGGAAATATGTTTGGAGCATTTGCCTTTGTTGCAGAGGCTTACAAAAATAAAGGTAGCGATGGCAAGCCACTAGTAAAACCCATTGTGGGATGCGAGTTTTATATGGTGGAAGACAGGCACAAAAAGGCCTTTTCGAGGGAGGACAAAGATGTTCGTTTCCATCAACTTTTGCTGGCAAAAAACGAGACTGGGTACAAAAACCTAATTAAGCTTTGTTCTTTGGGTTATTTAGAGGGCTTGTACAGTAAATACCCTAGAATTGATAAAGAGTTAATTGTAAAATACCATGAAGGTCTTATAGCAACAACCTGTTGTTTGGGAGCAGAGATTCCGAGAGCAATCATAAAGCATGGTCCCGAAAAAGCGGAGGAATTATTCAAATGGTGGCTAGATTTATTTGGTGATGATTATTACATAGAGCTTCAAAGGCATCAAATTCCTGAACAAGAGCAAGTTAATGCCATCCTTCTGGAGTGGTCAGAAAAGCATAATGTAAAAGTTATTGCCACAAATGACTCGCATTATGTTGATCAGGATAATTCGAATGCTCACGATATACTGCTTTGCCTTAATACTGGAGCTAAACAGAGTACTCCTACAAATAAGGACTTTAATGATGAGGAAGGCTCATCTAAAGGAACAAGGTTCGCTTTTTATAACGATCAGTTCTATTTCAAAAAGCAAGCAGAAATGAACAAGCTGTTTGCTGATATACCGCAGGCTATTGATTATACAAATGAAATAGTAGATAAGGTTGATTTACTTAGTTTGAACAAGAGCATTGCGCTTCCAAACTTCCCCTTCCCTACTGAGTTTGCCTCAGAAATGGATTACCTAAGGCATCTAACAATGAAGGGCGCATACAATCGCTATGGAACCTTAAGTGCCGAAGCCGAAGAACGTTTGAACTTTGAATTAGGAGTAATTGAAAAAATGGGCTTTGCCGGGTACTTCCTCATTGTTGCTGACTTTATAAAGGCGGGAAGAGATTTAGGCGTATTTATTGGCCCTGGGCGGGGATCTGCTGCTGGTTCGGCGGTAGCCTATTGCATAGGGATTACGAATATTGACCCTATAAAGTATGATTTACTATTTGAGCGTTTTCTAAATCCGGAACGAGCGTCAATGCCTGATATTGATACAGATTTTGATGATGCGGGAAGGCAGAAAGTTATAGATTACGTAGTTGAAAAATATGGCAAGAATCAGGTGGCACAGATAATTACCTATGGGTCAATGGCTGCCAAATCTTCTATAAAAGATGTTGCTAGGGTAATGGATTTGGACTTGAATGAGTCTACCATGTTAGCAGAATTGGTTCCCAATAAACCTGGCACTGTGTTGAACAGAGTGATTCTTGCCCCCTTAGAGGGAAAAGGAAGTCTGAAGGAGAAAGAAGGATACAACTCTGAAGACATGGACAATATCAAGAAGCTCCGTGAAATTTATGCAAAGAAGGACACGCTGCATAGTAAAATTTTAAAGGAGGCGCTAACGCTTGAAGGCTCTATCAGAAATGTTGGTGTTCATGCTGCAGGTATTATCATTGCTCCAACTGATTTAACTGATTTAATCCCTGTAGCTCTATCGAAGGAGTCGGATCTTTTGATCACTCAGTTTGAAGGGAAGGTTATTGAGGATGCTGGAGTAATTAAGATGGACTTTTTAGGTTTAAAGACCTTAACCATCATACGAGATGCTTTGCAAATGATCAAGGAAAACCATGGTGTTGACATTGATATTGATAGTATTGACCTGGAGGATACCAAAACATTTGAACTGTATCAAAGAGCCGAAACAAATGGCACATTCCAATTTGAAAGTGCTGGTATGCAGAAGCATTTGAAGGATTTGAAGCCAGATAAATTTGAGGATCTCATTGCCATGAATGCATTATACAGGCCGGGTCCGATGGATTATATACCAAATTTCATCAAAAGGAAACATGGCTTAGAGGAAGTTAGCTATGACCTTCCTGAATTGGAAGAGTACCTTAAAGAAACATACGGAATCACTGTTTACCAAGAGCAGGTGATGCTTCTTTCTCAGAAGATTGGAGGTTTCACTAAGGGTCAAGCCGATAAGCTCAGAAAAGCAATGGGTAAAAAGGACCGTAAGACGCTCGATGAGCTGAAGCCTAAGTTCATTGCAGGTGCAACAGAAAAGGGCTTGGATGCTAAAAAACTAGAGAAAATCTGGACAGATTGGGAATCATTTGCTTCCTATGCCTTCAATAAATCTCACTCCACGTGCTATGCTTTTGTAGCATATCAAACAGCTTATTTGAAAGCACATTATTCGGCAGAGTTTATGGCTGCCAACCTTACTAATAACTTGAGCTCGATGGACAAGATTACATTCTTCATGGAAGAATGTAAACGAATGGGAAATAAGGTTCTAGGGCCTGATGTAAATGAATCAAAGCTTAAGTTCTCGGTAAATAATGAAGGTCAAATTCGTTTTGGACTAGCGGCTATCAAAGGAGTTGGAGAAAATGCTGTGGATGAAATAATTGCAGCACGTAAAACTGGAGGTCCATTTTCTGACATCTTCGATTTCATGCAAAGGGTTAACCTAAGAGCAGTAAACAAACGAACTATTGAAAGTTTAGCTTTAGCAGGTGCATTTGATAATTTAAAGATCCCATCTAGGTCAGTTTTCTTTTATTCTGAAGGAATGGGAAAACCAGGTTTCTTGGATATTTTAGTGAAGTATGGACAAAGTTTTCAGGAAGGTCAAGATAATGTCCAAAACAGTTTATTTGGAGATCAGGCAGATGAAATTGAAATCCCTCAACCTCCAATGCCAGATGCTGAACCTTGGCATATATTGGAAACTCTCGAAAAAGAGCGTCAGGTAGTTGGAATATACCTATCTGGTCATCCATTGGATGATTACAAAATGGAGATGAACAATTTCAAATTCGTCAATTTAAGCTTACATGCTAATCTGAAGCAATTTCAAAATATGAGTGATTTGCGCAGTGGTGGTATTATTACCTCTGCAATGCATAAAATTGGCAAAACAGGCAATCCTTTTGGTTCATTTATGATTGAAGATTATTCTGGTAGTTTTGAATTCAGAGTTTTCACAGAAACATATCTAAAGTGCAAGCATTTCCTTGAAAAAGGGCAAATTGTATATTTCAATTGGGCTGCAAAGCCAAGCTACAGAAATCCGGATCAACTTGAAGTAAGTATATTGAAAATGGGTTTATTGTCTGAGCTTAAAGAGAAGTATTCTCAAATAACAATGGATATTACTGAGAGTAGCTTAAATGACAATTTCATTGATATCTTGAACAAAATAATCAAAGATAACCCAGGTAAATGCCAGCTAAAAATCAACCTTATTTCGCCCGATAATTCACTAAACATTAAGTTAGTGTCATCTTCTCTTCGAATTGATGCAAATCCAGAGTTTCTAAGAAATCTGGAAAAAATTATTGGGCAATCATATTATCTAAATTAAGCGTACCCATTGCTTGTTTCTCTTCTAAATTTGAATTCTAAGAATAGAAGGTTTATAATCTAATTCGGAGGAAAGAGCTCTTACGTTTGCATGGTTTAACAGGCAGAGTTATTTGCTTTTTACTGTGGTTGATATGTTAATTAATGCAAAAATTGAATTCTCGTATCTTTTATTTCATACCTTGAACATCAAGATTTTGTGATGTCATTCTAGTCATCACAAAACATTGTTTCACCAAATAAATCACACTCTATGAATCAAAAAATGGGAATTTGGATTGATCAGTCCAAAGCGGCCTTGGTATCTGTAAATGAAAACAAGGCGTCAATGAGAACCATCTCCTCACCAATAGAGAAAAGAACTCGCAAAGATGGAGAAGGAAAAGATTTTGGAAGATTTGGAAATCAGTATCTCGATCCAGAAAAAAGGGCAGAGAACAAAAAATTGCAACAGAGGAATGAATTCCTTAAAAATGTCATGTTTGAATTAAAAGATGTTGAAGAGTTTGTAGTTTTTGGACCTGCTGAAATGAAAACAGAACTCAGAAAAAGTATTGAAAAGGACAGAGACTTATTACCTAAACTGAAATCAGTTGAAAATGCTGAAAAGATGACTGATAATCAATTGATAGCTTGGGTAAAAGATTATTTTAAAGAATAACTTGTTGAATTAGCTATTTCAAAGCACCTTCCCTGGAAGGTGCTTTTTCGTTTACCCACAGTCAATAAGAGCTAATTTTGAATATTCAATCAATTTGGGGGTTTGCTTTTTAATATTAACATGCTAGTGCTTAATTCTAATCAATGTAGTTTTCAGTTGATTACTAATCAATTATAAGATTAGATACCATTTGGTTAAGTATCCGTTTAAAGCAGAATAAGAGAAAGCTTCTGAATTTTCGAAGAATTCCAAAAATCTGAAGTTAACAGAAGTCCGCTTTCGTTTTATGTTAACTACCTTTGGGGAAATTGATTTATCAGGCTAACAATGCTGCTTCCAGAACATGTAGACAAGTATTTACATCCTATTGATTCAAGCATAAAGATTGACTTATCTAGCAAGAAACTGAACAACCCTTTCAGTTACATGCCTGATGAATTAAGTTTGAAGGCAGTAAATCATCTTCAGCAACATTTGATTAACCAGCAGTCTTGGAAACATGACTTTGGGCTTCATGAAGAAAGTGAAGATTCAATGGGTAAGATGTTTGGAGTTCTAGTTGTTGAAGCTTCAGATGGAGAAATTGGATATTTAGCCGCCTTTTCTGGCAAGCTCGCTGGTCAGGTTAACCTCCCAGGATTTGTACCCCCAATTTTTAATATGTTAGAAGAAGATGGCTTCTACAGAAAAGCTGAAAGAAAACTCAATGACCTCAATTATAAAATAAAACTTGCGGAGGAACATCCGGACATTACAGATTTAAAGAAAAGATTAAAGGAAACAAAGAAAGCTTCTGAGCATAAAATTCACGAAGCAAAAGAGGAGTATAAACGACTAAAAACGGAACGTAAAAATCACAGAGATTTGTTATTACATTACGGTTCTGAAAGTGAGAAATCTTTTGAAATAAACCGTCTTAATAATGAAAGCAGAGATTCGCACAGGAAATACAAAGACACAGTTGCTATATGTCATTTAGAGGTCGGTAATTTAGAGCTTCAATTAAATCAAAAACAAGAAGAAATCATAGAATTAAAGCGAATTAGAAAGAGTCTTTCTTCATCGAATCAAGATAAACTTTTTGAGCAATATTCTTTTCTAAATACTGAATTAAAATCTGAAAACTTAGGATCAATTTTTATTGAGAAACTAGGCATTAAACCGCCATCTGGGGCTGGGGATTGCACTGCACCAAAGCTATTTCAATTTTCCTTTAAGAATCAGTTAAAACCTTTAAGCATTGCCGAGTTTTGGTGGGGTAAATCGCCATCTTCAGAAGTACGTATTCATCAAAATTTCTATCCTGCTTGCAAAGGTAAATGTGAGCCCATTTTAAATCATATGCTCAAGGGCATAGAGCTTATGCCATCCGTTAAAAGTATTAGAGTCATTGAACCTGATCTTTTAGAAACAATCTTTGAGGACGATGATATTCTGATTATCAATAAACCTGACAACCTTCTTTCTGTGCCTGGAAAGATTAAAGCAGAGTCTGTTTATTCAATTCTGAGGAAAAAGTATCCAAATGCGGACGGACCTTTGGTGGTTCATAGACTCGATATGGCCACTTCCGGCATTATGGTCATAGCAAAATCATTACATAGTTACAAGATACTGCAGGAACAATTTATCTCTCGTACAATAAAGAAAACATATAAAGCATTTCTTGAAGGCCCTATTGTAGGAGACAGCGGAACAATTGATTTACCCATGCGAGTGGATCATTATGACAGACCAAGACAGGTTATAGATTTCGAAAATGGCAAACAAGCGATAACGTATTGGAAAGTCATTCAAAGAACTTCTGAAGGGACACTGATAGAATTTTCGCCCCACACAGGTAGAACCCATCAATTAAGAGTTCATTCGGCACATCATTTAGGACTCAACTGCCCTATCAAGGGAGATGATATTTATGGTAAAATTTCAGACAGATTATACCTTCACGCTGAAATTCTTCACCTTAAGCATCCCGCAACTGGAATCGCAATGACTTTTAATTCAATATGCCCATTTTAAATTGAATTTATTTCTCAATAAATGACAAGTAAGCTTATTTATTAAAATTACTTGTCTTAGTCAAATTACCTGTCTTATTACATACCTATGTATCATAAATGAATTTTATTAAGAATTATCCTTTACAGCTAATACCATGTTAAGATTCAGATGCGATGCATCTGGAAATAACGACTGGGTGTATATTGATGATGTGGTGATTAGTGGTTGCGAAGGTGAAATTGTTCCAACCTGCACTGACGGTGTTCAAAATGGAGATGAAACAGGAGTTGATTGTGGAGGAGTAAATTGTGTTCCTTGTGCAACTGGTTGTCAATATGCTGACATCAGTTCTGATAATTTTGAAAGTGGGTTAGGTATTTGGAATGATGGTGGAGGTGATGCCGAGTTAGTTTCAAATTCAAGCTATGCAACAAGCGGTAGCGGAGTGTTACAGTTGAGAGATAATTCAGGAGATCAGTCATCTATGTTTACGAATGATTTTGATTTATCAGGCTACAGCGAACTTACCGTTTCATTCAATTTCACAACTGTTAGCTTTGAGAATAATGAGGACTTCTTTTTGGAATACTCCCTTGGAGGAGGAGTTTATACTCCACTTGTTGCTTACCAACAGGGAAATAACACTCAAAATGGAGTTACCTATTCAGACGAAGTAATTATTCCGGGACCATTTTCTTCTACTACATCTATTAGATTCAGATGTGATGCATCTAGCAATAGCGACTGGGTGTATATTGATGATGCAGTTATTGCAGGATGCTATAACTGCATTGGATGCAGACTTGCTTTCGATAATGCACGGCTTAAGAATGCTCTAGTAATTTCAAGAGAAGAAAAGCAAATTGATTTTGAGCTGTATCCAAACCCTGTGAATGGGATTCTAAATGTTCATATCATGAATCTTAATACAGATGAATATCAAGTCAGGGTTACAGATATGTCTGGTAAATTAATTGAGTCGTCAGATCTAAGTATGGAAAGGAACGGAAATACCTGCAAACTGAACTCAGAGAAGCTAAGTTCAGACTTATATAACTTATCAATCTACAGTAATCAAAAGGTGATAAGTAAACGATTTATTGTTCAACATTAAAACTAAAAAGCCCCGATTTATCGGGGCTTTTTAGTTTACTTGAGCCTGAATAAATAAACTCAAAATACATTGCAGAAATTCATCATCAGCATGGTATTAGCTCATCTAATTTCTAATGGAAATTCGTTTGCTCAAACCACAATAAGTCTTGGCTTATTACCTGAGGAAATTCAAGAACCGTCTGGCCTAATTATGATCAATGGTCTTCTATTTACTCATAATGACTCTGGAGCGGAGGCATTGATTTATCAACTTAATCAAAACACTTACGAAATAGATAGAACTATATTTATTTCAAATGCTAATAACACAGACTGGGAGGACCTAACAATCGATAATTTATATTTATACATCGGCGATTTCGGAAATAATTCTGGCGATCGAGTTGATTTAAAAATTCTCAGAATCCCAATTGCTCAAATTATGGCAAATGATACAGTGAGTGCTGAATTCATTGAATTCGCTTATGAAGATCAAACTAATTTTGAGAGTCAACCATTAGCAACAAATTTTGACTGTGAGGCATTTATTTCATTTGGAGATTCCTTAGTTCTTTTTACTAAAAACTGGCTCGATTTAAAGACAACTATATACTCAATAAATAAGAACCCAGGAAATTATTTAGCCAGGAGAATTGGAAATTTAGATGTCTCTAGCTTAATATCTGGCGCCGATTTTAATTATTCGAATTCAGAATTGGCGTTGAGTGCTTATCAATTAAGCGGGGCATCAATCTATAGAATTCAGCTTGAAAGCACTATCTCTTATTGGAATAACCTTGTATTTGTAAGTGAAAGTATAAACCTAAGTAGTTCTTTTCAAGTGGAAGGTATCTGCTACTTAAATGATTCGTGCCTAATTTTAAGTTCAGAATCAAGTTTTTCTGGTGATGCTGCATTATATCGGAACTGCAGAGAAAACGCGACAGATATTGAAAACCACCCAGACATCCAATTCTTCTTGTTTCCCAATCCTTCACAAGATTATATTATTGTAAGATTGAAAAATGCCAAATCAAATGAACTATTTGAAATTACTGATGAATCAGGTCGGATACTTATTTCAAATATTACATTAAATCATTCATCATCACAAATTGATATTTCTAATCTCCCCACTGGCGTATATTTCTTAAAATCTAGTACTCAGAAATATGTCCCAAAACAGTTTTTGATTAAGCGTTAAGAGCTAATCAAAGCAAACGTTAAAGACTCTTACTTTAGTAAAAATCATGATTAGATTTCCTTTTTGCAAATAGATCATTCTAGTGATTAATTACCTACCGCAACACCAAGTTTATTTGCCTCACATTCATTGCAATAAGATTTACCATCACAACCAATAACACCGGGACAATCCGTAGGGCAGACAACTCCTTCATTTGCTTTCTCAATGCTTGGGTTATAACAACCTTATCGCATGAAGCAAAACAAAGAAGACCAAAAGTAAAAATACAGCACAATAGTGTTTTCATATTTCTTATAGTTTAGGCTTGATTAAAAAAACTGGTTAGGCAAAATTCTAATTCTATATATTCTGTCTCCCAAACTAAGTTGGTGAACAATTTCCATTCCGCTAATTACTTTGCCAAATGCGGTATATCTTCCATTTAAATGAGGAGTATTAACGTGGGTAATAAACCATTGGCAGCTTTCGGTATCTTCACCAGAACTTGCCATACCTAAAGTCCCAGCTTCAAAGTTAGCACGATAAGAAAACTCTGAACGGATTGTTTTCATAATGCTGCCGTAGCCGTCACCTCTTGGGCAACCATCTTGAACCACAAAACCAGGCACTACCCTATGCAGCCTTTTATCAACAAAAAAGCTATCTTGAATAAGTGAAATAAAATTAGCAACTGTTCCTGGCGCTTCATTCACCCAAAGTTCTAGTTCAATATCACCTCGCTCTGTTTCAATTAAAATTTTAATATCATCAGGAATTCTTGAGCATAATTCCCAATTTATTGGATTATTAAATTCTGGTTTTATATTCTTCTTCAAGTTTCTACCCATCAAACCTTGCATACTTAAAAATAAATCAGAATATGTTTCAATATCTCGAGGTAATCTCATAAAACTTAAAACATTTTTAAGTAATTCTATATCCTTTTCTTTATCGCTCAGATTATATTTTGAGGTATCTCGCATTGCTATAGCAGCCATTGAACATAAGGCTACATCTCGAGTTTCAAGCGATTTATAAATGAGCTCTTTATATTTTTTTTCGTCGTAATTCTGAGGATTATTCATACTATTAAACAAAGCCTCTACACCTGCTCCTCTTACTAAAATACTTTCTGTTGAAAATGTTTTATCAAAAACAAACTCATAATTTATTCGATTTGAACTTAAAGCTTTTAATATAAACCCCTTTACATATTCATCTCCATTTTCTTTATAATCGAGAGCAAGCTGCTCGCTTATTCGTTTACATAAATCTTCATTTGCACATGTATTAATTGCTGTTTCATAAAGCAGATATTTTATTCTTGCATATTTCTCTTTCTGTGCCAAGGGAAGAATAACACTTGTAAAATCATTACTGCTAATTTTATTTAATAGAATTGCAGCCTGCTCTCTTACATGAAAAACAGAATCTTCCAAAAACGGAAGAGCCATTGTGGTAGAAATTGTTTTCTTGTTTTTATCAGCTCCTCTAAGAAAACCGAGTCTAGAAAGATAGTCTGGCTGAGACCTGATGAGTTTAGCTAGCTCTAAATCAGTGAAAAAGTTCTGCCCTAATAAAATTGAAATAGTATATCTGAAATCAGAATTTTCAGAACTACTTAAACTCTTAATAAGAATCTCTTTATTGTTGCTTAAATCAATATCAGCTCTAACCATTGCAGCTGCAGCATAAAATGATTCCATTGAATTTAAATTCAACCCTTCGAGTAAAAACTCTTTTAAGGGTTTTAGGTCAATACCTGCTACAGAAGCATAAAAAAGTCCTTCGTAGATATTCCTAATTTCCTTTTTCGTTTTACTCAACTTAACGAGCTCTTCAGCTCCAGAAGATTTACCAATTGCTATAACAAGTTGATTTATAACTTTTGCATCATTCTCGTTTTGAAGAAGGCGAAGCATTAGGTTTTTCAACCCTACCATTCGAAACTGACCTAAAGAATATGCCGCAGCTGCTCTCACTTCCATGGCTTCATCAAATTCTGCTAACTTTAATAAAGGTGCAATAGCAGTGCTATCATGTAAAGAACTGAATTCAAGAGCTGCTTGCTCTCTCAGGCTAGCATCTTCATTTGTGAGATAAGTAATTACACCTTGCGCATCTCTTTGATCTGCAAAAGTGTGAATTTGAATAACGTCGTCTTTTTCAAAGCGATTGACTTCCTGACAAGAACTAAAAAGAAATATGCTGTAAACAATTAATTGTTTATAAATCAAAGGCTTAACAATTAGTTTACACATATTTAGAGAGCAAAGTCCACACCAGTGGACAATTCGGGATGCCATCTCTAAAAACCTCTCCAAAACATTTGCATTGCGGTAATGTGCAGATTTCATAAGGCTAACTTCATATTTACAAATAGATTACAATCAGGCTTGAAATTTACGGAAACAGAAAGACAATTAGATGAGCAACAATAAAAGTCGGAGCAGAAAAGTAGATCTAGTCGTAATTTCAGATGTACATTTAGGTACGTATGGATGCCATGCCACTGAGCTTGTAAGCTATCTCAGAAGCATTAATCCAGAGGTTTTGGTTCTAAACGGTGACATCATAGATGGCTGGGCTTTCTCAAAAAGGTATTTCCCAAAATCTCATCATCAGGTTTTACTTGAGATAATGCGACTGCTGTCGAAAGGCACCAAAGTGTATTATCTCACAGGTAATCACGATGAAATGCTTAGGAGGTTTACTGATTTAGACTTAGGAGAATTTCATTTGGCCGACAAGCTTGTTCTAGAATTGGATGGTAGAAAAGCTTGGATATTCCATGGCGATGTTTTCGATTTATCTGTTAATACGGGTAAATGGTTGGCAAAAGCTGCAGGAAAAAGCTACGATTACCTTATTTTATTTAATAGAGCTGTTAATTGGGTTCTTCAGAAATTTGGGAGAGATAAAGTTTCTATCTCTAAAAAGATAAAAGCAGGTGTTAAAAAAGCAATTAAATATGTCGGGGATTTTGAGGAAATAGCTGCTCAACATGCTATTGAACAGGGATACGATTATGTTATTTGTGGACATATTCATCAACCTCAGCATAGAACAATAGAGCTCAACGGTAAAAAAGTAAGCTACCTGAATAGTGGTGATTGGATTGAAAATTTAACTGCCTTAGAATATAATCATGGCGAATGGACGGTTTATAGATATGAAGAAGAAATGCAAATTCTTCTGGATCAAATACTTAACCCTATTGATTTGGAATCAACTAGAGGAAGCACAAGTTTATTTCAAAGTCAAACAACTATTCTAAAACTTAAAACAGTTCTATGAAAGTATTATATGCAATCCAAGGAACAGGCAATGGTCACGTAAGTAGAGCAAGAGAGGTAATTCCATATTTAAAAAGTATGTGCGATGTGGATATTTTTTTGAGTGGAGCAAATACTAATATTCCATTGCCTTGCGAAGTAAAATATAAAAGCAAGGGCTTTAGTTTTGAGTACAATAAAAAGGGAGGACTCGACTACCTTAATACTTTAAGTAAAACTAACCCACGTCGGCTTTGGAAAGAGATAAATGACTTCCCCGTTGAAGATTATGATTTGATAATCAATGATTTTGAGTGCATTACTGCCTATGCAGCTAGAAAAAAACATATTCCAGTGATGGCTTTTTCTCATCAAGCGGCCCTTTTAAGTGGATTTACGCCTAAACCTGCTGGTGTTAACTTAATGGGCAACTTTGTTCTCGAACGCTACGCTCCTACTCAGTATGCCGTTGGATTGCATTTTAGGGAATATGATGATTATATTTTCACTCCAATTATTAGAAAAGAAGTTCGACAGTTGCAACCATTTGATGGTGGACATTACACTGTTTATTTACCTGCCGTTGGTGATAAAGACATGTTAGACATATTGCATAAACTGCCCGATGTTCGGTGGGAAGTGTTTTCAAGGACAATTAAAAATCCATTAATTGATAAAAATGTAAGTATCCGACCTGTTCAAAATGAGCAGTTCCTTAGAAGCTTGGGGTCATGTTCGGGAATATTAACGGGAGCTGGATTTGAATCGCCAGCTGAAGCCCTATTTCTTAACAAAAAAGTATTTGTAATTCCTATTAAAGGTCAATTTGAGCAAGCTTGCAATGCAGAAGCGTTGTCTCATTTTGGGGTTCCTTCGGTAAAGAAATTTAACCAAGATATAATTCCAGTTTTGAAAAATTGGATAGAATGTCCCCAGCAAATAAAGATTCACTTCCCTGATATAACAGAACAATTGATTGAACAAATGCTGTTTGATCATAATCCATTCTTTGTTCCAACCTTAGCCGTAGGCTGATTCCTTGATACATTAACAAGCTTTAGGCTTGATTAAGCTGTTTGAATGGCAATTTGAATCCGTTAAGAAAATCGGAATCAAACCGTCAGTCTTGATGCATACTTTTATTTTTACAACCTAATTAATTTCGAAAAAATGAATTATTTATTTGTTCGATGATTGATATTGAGCTTAGCCAAAACTTCAATCTCCACTGAAACATTTAATTAAAATATGATTTGCTGAACTATCAACCACTTCATATGTTTCATGTAAATTAGCAGTTATGGAGGGATTTAGATTTTCGAAGTTTGATCCGGAAGATGACCGGAAGCCATTTGATAAATTATTGGATTTATTCAAGGAAGTGCTTTTACATACTTCGGGCGACGTTTCTGAAGCTATGAGTTGGATGAACGAGCTTGATCGTCAATATGGTCTTACAACCGACGATTACGGAATGGGGGATTTTATTGAAGAATTAAAAAGGAAAGGTTACTTAAAAGAAGATGAAGACCAAGAGCTTCAAATGACTCCAAAAACGGAGCAGGACATCCGCAAAAATGCGCTAGATCAGATATTTGGAAAGCTTAAAAAAGGCAAACAAGGAAATCGCTCAACCAGGTATGGTGGACAAGGTGATGAGACAGGTCATGACAAACGTCCCTATGAATTCGGTGATCCTCCTGAGAGTATCTCATTAACAGATTCAATTAGAAATGCTCAAGTCAATCATGGCGCTGAAGAGTTTAGACTTGAAGAAGGAGATTTAGAAGTTAACGAAAGAGAATTTCGCACTCAAACCTCTACTGTTCTGATGATTGATATTTCTCATTCGATGATTCTTTACGGAGAAGACAGAATTACTCCTGCAAAGAAGGTTGCTTTAGCATTGGCTGAAATGATGAGAATCAAATATCCAAAAGACACACTCGATGTGATTGTTTTCGGCAATGATGCTTGGCAAATTCAAGTCAAGGACATTCCATATTTGCAGGTGGGTCCTTATCATACGAATACGGTGGCTGGATTGGAGCTTGCGATGGATTTACTCAGAAGAAGGAAAAATCCAAACAAGCAAATTTTTATGATTACTGATGGAAAGCCAACTTGCCTGAAGGAAGCGGATGGATATTACAAAAACTCCATGGGGCTTGATAGAAAAATCATTAATAAAACACTTGGCTTAGCAGCCCAATGTAGAAGACTGCATATTCCGGTAACAACTTTCATGGTTGCCACTGATTCGTGGCTTCAGGACTTTGTAAAAGAATTCACAGAAACGAACGGAGGGCGAGCATTTTACACTGGACTTAAGGGATTAGGTGATTTAGTTTTTGCAGATTACGAAAGAAATAGAACAAGAAAATTACGTTAAAAACGAATGAAAAAATATACTCAAATTAAGACTTTTGGTGAGCTTAAAGCCTCTGGTTATAGATCTAAACCTATTAAATTAGAATTAAGAGATAATTTAATCCTTGCTCTTAAGGAGGGAAATGAAGTTTTCAAAGGGATTTTAGGTTATACAAATACTGTTATTCCTGAAATTCAAAGAGCGATTTTATCTCGTCACCACATCAACCTATTAGGTTTAAGAGGCCAAGCAAAAACAAGAATTGCAAGGCAGATGACAGCTTTGCTGGATGAATACATCCCGGTGATAGCCGGCTCTGAAATAAACGATGACCCATTTGCGCCTCTCTCATATTTTGGAAGGGAAACGATTGCCTTAAAGGGCGATGACACCCCAATAGAATGGATGCATCGAGATGAAAGATTTGTAGAAAAGCTGGCTACGCCCGATGTGACCGTAGCTGATTTGATTGGAGATATTGATCCGATTAAAGCTGCCAATCTCAAAATATCCTACTCAGATGAAAGAGCTATCCACTTTGGATTGATACCACGTTCTAATAGATGCATTTTTGTTATAAACGAGCTCCCTGATTTGCAAGCCAGAATACAGGTTGCCTTGTTTAACATCCTTCAGGAAGGCGATATTCAAATTAGAGGCTTTAGAATGAGATTACCCCTAGATTTACAGTTCGTGTTTACTGCAAATCCAGAGGATTATACCAATAGAGGAAGTATTGTGACTCCTTTAAAAGACAGAATTCAAAGTCAAATCGTAACTCACTATCCAAAAGATATCACTACTTCTAGAACCATCACCGAGCAAGAAGCGAGGCTAATTAAAAGTCAAACCGACCGAGTTGAAGTACCCGAGCTTATTAGAAACTTGATTGAGCAAGTTAGCTTTGAGGCAAGAGATTCAGAGTATGTTGATGCAAAAAGTGGAGTATCAGCAAGGTTGAGCATCTCTGCTCTCGAAAACCTAGTAAGCACTGCTGAAAGAAGGGCTATTCTTAATAGCGAGGACAAAACAATTGCACGTGTTTCTGATATTTGGGGAACAATCTCAGCTATCAATGGAAAGATTGAACTAGTGTATGAAGGTGAGCAAGAAGGTCCAGTTAACGTGGCTCAGTTCCTAATTACTCAGGCCATTCGCTCCCAATTTACTAATTACTTTCCTGATCCTGAGAGATTTAAAAGAAAGAAGGAAGAGAACCCTTACTCAAAAATTCTAGAATGGTTTAATAACAATGGAGAGGTTGACTTGCTTCTTGAAGAGCCTAGCGTGAGTTTTGAAAAGAAGCTTAAATCAGTCAAAGGTTTGGACGAATTGGTTGACTTATATTATAAAAAAGCGAGCAAGGAAGAGAAGTTATTGATGAAGGAACTTGTACTTTATGGACTAGCGGCATTTTCTCAATTAAACAGGTTAAGTCTTGATCAAAGCGTATTATTTAAAGATTTATTCAGCTCAGTTTTCACTGGTGATGAACCTGGTGATGATTTTAATTTTAATTAATGGAGTGTTGAGTATTAATTAGTGCGTATTACGATGCACAAGAAAGATTTACTTAAAACAAAATCCGAAGCGCTTTGACAAACAACCAACTAATATTTACTAAGACAAAACTTTGGATCAAAGCCTTAGATAAGCTGTATTAGATAAACTTGGAAAATTCTAAACAGTATGAAAAAAATGCAATACTGGAAAGTTCATTGCTTTATATTGATGCTGAAGGCAATATCATTTCATGCATTTATCCAAAATATGGGGCGTTAACTAATGTGCAATCAGCAGCTGCAGTCAAGATTCTTAAATAGAATTAAGGACAAAGGAGGATATTAATTTAATCTAGACAATTCAAGCGTATTTTCTTAATGTTGTCCTGGTCAGGAGAATAATCACTGATTGAGATCTCAAAAACAGGAAATCAAACTTTCACAGTAGTTAGAAAGAAAATGTCAATTAGGATTGTGCCAGACAAAAAGCAATTCGCTGTTGCAGGCCTTAGGCATGATAGGCATTACCTTCCATTTGGCACAAAAACCTTCTAAACCTGCCTTACCACTCTTTCTTAGCTTCTTTATTCTTTGATCTTGGGTCTTTAAGAGTGAATACTCTAGATAGGTTAAATCCTGAGATAATATCTCCAGCACTCCAAGAACCTCTTGTTTCGTGAATGAATGCTTTTTCGATCTGAGCTTGAGAGTTTGTAAATGCAAATTGAAAAACGTGCCCACCAGTTTCAAGGTCGAACCCGATGGAAAGTGAATTCACACTTTCTGCAGGTTTTGTGTCTGGAAGTTGATAGATATACTCCAGGTTTACACTCATTCTCTTGGTGATTTTCACTCTTCCCCCCATGACAATAGAAAATAAGTCGTGTGGATCATTCACGGTTGGAACTAGGTTTCTGTGAACAACAGTAGGAGATATCATAATTGATACTCCTTCACTGAACTTTCGTGCAATGATTATCTGGTTTACGAAAAACATGTTGGACGTGAAAAAATTGGTTCTATCTTGATCTGGAAATGGAATTGTTTTCGTTTGAATAGCAGAAAGGTAACTAACAGAAATTGGCATCTTTCTTTTGCCTGTGCTTTGACGTAATATTTTTGCTTTGAGGAAACTATCGTACGTTTTTTCATAGGTACTTCTACCACCTCCAATCATTAACCAATCTGTAAGACCATATTCAAGAGCGACTCTCATGGTAGCTTGATCCAGGCCAAAGAAATTCTTAATACCTGAATTCATTGGTCCAAATCGGTGAGAAATTCTCATATCCATAACACCTCGACCAACATTTTCGTTGGTGTGAGCATTTACTAGACGGGTGGTTTTAAAACTGGCGGTTGCATAATCGGTAGTTGATTCAGAGGCTAATTCTTCCTCTAGCATTTTTGCCAGATCATCGGGTTGACTAAAAATAAATTGAAAAGGGAAGATGAGTAATACTGACAATAAAATTTTTCTCATGGAAAAGCCTAAATAATTAATTACTTCTTTAGTTCGTATTTCGCGTCAACTTCAATAGTAGCAGTTTCACTAATTTTATCTTTAACAACTCCTGGACGTTCAACCTTGTAATCTGATAGTTGAATTGTAAATTTTGCTTTAGCAGAAAACTTGCCACCTGAAACAGTGATTTCACCTTTTGCTGAGACCGTTTGAGTGACACCGTGCATCGTTAATTTTCCTTCAACTGTTACTGGATATGTTCCATCCTTATCAAAATTGACAGAAGCGATATCGGTAATTTTGCCCTTAAAGTCAGATTTTGGGAACTTATTACTTTCCAAATAATTCTCATTAAAATGCTCTTCCATTAAAGCTTTTTGAAAACGGAAGCTTTTAACAAGAACTGCAAAAACTAAATCTCCTGTAGATTTATTGAGGAATGAAGTAGCTTCGTTATTTATTGCTTCAATTTCCTCCACTGGGTTTTCCGGTGTGGCATCTAAAGTTACTTTTGCTGTTTTGGTGAAATAAAGGTCCTGAGCACTTAATTGAAGTGACAAAAAGAGAACGAAAACTGAAAGGATTGATGAGATTTTCATAGTTAGAGTAAGTTTCTAATTTGATTTAATTTTCAGGATAACCACTGTTTATCCATATTCTGATTTGATTGATGTCACAATCGGGAATTCGAGGCTGGCCCTGAGGCATTGAGCTAGCATTTCCATTTTGTTCAATACTAGATA
Organism: Bacteroidia bacterium; assembly: GCA_040882555.1. Taxonomy (GTDB): domain Bacteria; phylum Bacteroidota; class Bacteroidia; order M30B66; family M30B66; genus M30B66. Next base: position 1,347 of record JBBEBC010000082.1, on the reverse strand, counting down.
ATAACCTTGATCCGATTTGATCGATATAAGTTTTTATATCAGCATAATTATCTAATCTAATTCCTGAGGGTGCGCTAACACCTCCATGACAAGAAGTTGAATTACATCGCGCATCTAAAATAGTTTTCACCTCAACCGCATATCGAACATTTGAAGTATCGCAGGTTTGCGGATTTTGGGAGTCAGGATATAATTCTTCTTCTACATCATAATAACAGCCTGAAAGTGAGACGATTGCCGAAAGGCCTACCAACAAAACAAATACGCTAAAAACTTCACGAATCATCTTTTACTTTAATTTAATTATTAGGAGCACCTGATAATACCCACTTTTTAATTTTAGTACGCTTACAAATATCTAACATTAATGCATTCTGAGGCATAGCTGAATACGGCGAAATATGATTTATTGATGCTACCAGAGAGCCATTTAAAGCAATAGCAGTCAAACCAGCATGATTTGATGTATTGATTCCTGCAGAAGGAAAATTGCCAGAATGGCAACCATTACAGTGAGTCGACACTATTGGGACAATGTCATTTGCGTAGGCAAATGCGGTACTATCACAAACGTCTCCTTCACAATTAATTGTATTCTGAGCTCCTTGCATAATCCACCGTTCAATCAACGCAATCTGATTGCTGCTAAGTGCAATGTGAGGAGGTGGAGGCATAATTTTATCAGGGTCATCATCAGTTATGCTTTCCATGATATCGCCTTCAGTAGGCTGAAAAGGAACAATCTCCTGCATAATCCCGCTGTAGGTATACAACCTAATACCTTCTTCATGAGTTATTGCGTCGTGACAACCAGTCATTGCACAGCTACTTTGAAAAATAGGAAGTATCTCAGATTCAAAGCATACCATCGTATCTTCTACTGTGCCTCCAGTGCCAGTTGTATCAGTTACTATAGGGGTTGTTGGCTCAGTTTGTTCAGGATAGAACAATTCATGTTTGCACGAATAAGTCATTAATAACCCTAAACCCAAAATGATGCTGAAAATCCTCTTCATAAGACGCAATGTGTATATAACACAAAATTCCGCATTATATTTCACTCTGATTATACTGTCTACTTACATTTATTACATCCACTCTGTATAGAATTAGCCTGAAGAAACAGAAACAATCAAAAATTGAGAATGAACATCTCAATAAATATGAATTCGGCTTGAACTTTAGACATATGCAAATTTAGTTATTTAAGTGTAAAAAGAATGTTCTCTTGTGAAGTTCACTAATCTTATTTATCATTTAATAATCTACTATGAAACTAGCCATCTTACTTGAATACTTGCCAAATTCATTAAGATTCAAATCTTCTTTGAATTAAATTTCGATTGC
>JBBEBC010000081.1:0-29381 GCA_040882555.1 Bacteroidia bacterium | reverse complement strand
TATCCCTTGTCAAGCTTCTGCTATTAGTAATGGTCCCGTTTGTTCAGGCGGAGATCTTGAACTTACAACCAACTACCCGGCTTTAGCCGATTATTTCTGGACAGGTCCAAATGGATTCTCCTCTCAGCAGGCAAACCCAACAATTAGCAATATTGATGAGGCGGGAACTGGTACTTATTCTGTGCTTATTGAGGGCGATAATTGTGTTGCAGAACGTGAAGTAGAAGTGGAAATCATTTCTTCTCCTCAACCCAATATTACAACTGTACTAGATTCTCTTTGCTCAGGGGAAATAATTTTTCTCAGTGCCTCAGAAATACCCGGGGCTGATTGGGGTTGGAGTGGACCTGAAGCATTTTCTGCAAGTACAAGAAATACGCAGATAAATGAGGCAGATATTGAAAATACCGGTTGGTATTATTTGAATGCTACTAGAGGAGGCTGCACTGGAACACCTGATTCGATTTTTATCAATGTTTTTGAAGTTCCCGTAATTAGTTTTTCTGGCGACACAGTCTATGCTCCGGGCTCTACAGGCTTGTTTTATATTAATGGTCCCGAGGGAATGACCTATTTCTGGAATTTTTTCGGAGACGCCGATTTAATGGACATTCAGATTTACACGGAAGGCTCAGATTCTCTTGTTGTTTTTTGGCAAGAGAGAGAAGGGAATATGCGAATAGAGGTAGTGGGAGTAGACGCAAACGGTTGCTTCAGTGAGGAATTCAGCCTTCCAGTTCATGTGGTAGACATGACTTCAATAAACGATATTGGATTTTCTGATAGGATTAGTTTTTCGCCTAAGCCGGCGGATGGATTTATCAGAGTTCGGAACTCTGACGCAGACCTAAAAGCCATTCAACTTCTTGATTTATCGGGTAAAGTTATCTTGTCATTTAATGTTAATGGTGGGCAGGAGGAGTCTATCTACATTCAGGATCTGCCTTCTGGAGTTTATTTTTTGAGAACAAAAATGTATGTAGAAAAACTAATCATCATACATAAATAAAATCCTCTTAAAAATAGCCATCAATAGCCATTATTTAATCTTTTTAGATCCTGCAGATTTATTACTTTTGCAGTCCAAATAAAGAAAGATGAGAATAATATTTCCAGCAGTAATTTTAGTAGCAGTTTGTTTATCGGTGGCTTCATGTGATCAGAAGGGTGATGCAAGAGTTACAACAGATATGATAACGAATTCTCAAACTGCCACAGGAGAGAATATTGCAGTATCAGATATTACGTTTGATAAAGACACCTTCGATTTCGGGACCGTTATTGAAGGAGAAAAGGTTGCTCATGCATTTACTTTCACTAATACAGGACAGTATGACTTAATTGTTTCTAAAGCTGTAGGAAGTTGTGGATGTACAGTTCCTGAATGGCCAAAAGAACCAATTCGTCCGGGAAAAACAGGAGTAATTGATGTCGTTTTTAATAGCGATAGAAGAGTAGGTAAGGCAATGAAAGACGTTACAATTTATGCCAACACGGAGCCTGCAACGAGAAAAGTTGTGTTAACTGGTTTCGTGAAAGGTGATCCTTCAGAAGAATAATTAATTATACATAATTCAAGAAATGACTTATTTACTTTTCCTTATGGGAGCTCAGGGAGGCAGCGGTATTGCGCAAATTCTTCCAATGTTATTAATCATTGTGGTATTCTATTTTTTCATGATTAGACCACAAATGAAAAAGGCCAAAGAATCAAAGCAAATGCGCGAGTCTCTTAAAAAAGGCGATAAAATCATAACAATAGGTGGTGTTCACGGGAAAATTACTGATTCTGATGATACAACATTTGTTATTGAAGTTGAAAGTGGACACAAAATCAGAATTGAAAAAACGGCTGTAAGTAGCAATCCTCAGGATCAGTTGCAGGCAGCCAAGTAAACTGCCTCTATGCCCGGGAAAAACAAGGCTAGCAAAAGCAAATCAATTTTCAGCAGAAGAAATTTGCTGATTTTCACCGTGTGCCTTGCAATCTCAACTTTATTCTGGTTCCTTCTTGCTTTCAACGGCTTTTATTCTACTAAATTAACCGTCCCTGTTGAATACATCAACATGCCAGAAAAGCGCATGATGATTGAAAAATTGCCAACCGAAGTAGATATTACTATCTCCGGTAGCGGTTATCAATTAATTAGTTATTGGTTGCAACCCCAAAATGCAAAAGTGCTCTTGGATGGAAGAAACATCGGCACAAAACCCTATCTAAAAGCTAATAATAGCTTCCTTACGACGTATAATGGCATTGATTTTTTTAATCGTGAACATGGTGACGTTAAAGCATTAAATATTGTACCCGATACTATTTTCTTCTCCTTCTTTAATAGAGGAATTAGAAAAGTACCCGTTGTGCTCGATGCTAGCTTGAGCTTTAAAAAACAATTTTTTCTCACCGACAGTATCAGTATTTCCCCCGACAGTGTTGTCATTTCCGGGCCTGCCGAAAGAATGGATAGCGTATTTCAGATTTTTACTGAAAAGCTAAGGCTTTCTGATATCTCTACTTCAGGGTTGTTTTCCCTCAAAATTTTACAGCCCGATAGCATGCTTAGCTACGAACCTTCTACGGTTGATGTTAAGCTTGAAGTAGATCAGTTTACCGAAGCCGTTTTCAATATTCCTGTGCGTTTAGAGCATCTCATTAGTACTGATTCCCTAGATGTTTTTCCTGAACAAGTGGAGCTTAGGTGTATGGTAGCATTGAAAGATTTTAATAAAATAAGTGCTTCCTCATTTATAATTGCCGCAGATGCTTTTGATCTTCGCGATACGAAAACGAATTCACTGATTTTATACATTCGTGAGGCTCCTAGTTTTGTGAAAAATATTCAGCTAAAGCCAGAAACTGTCGAATTTATAATTAGGAAGAAATAAAGGTTCTTTACTTTTCAATTCATCCTGCAAAAGGAAATAAATTAAAGTCTAATTTTAATTTAAAGTTTTTTCAATGTTGAAAATTGGTCTCACCGGAGGTATTGGAAGTGGAAAGTCAACCGTTGCTAAACTTTTGAGAGCAATGAACTACCCAGTTTATGAATCCGATGAAAGAGCCAAAAATTTATTGAATAATAACACTAGAATTCATCAATTAATTGAAGCCTCATTTGGAGATGAGGTGTTTGATAATTTCGGAAAACCTGTACGTGAAAAATTAGCAGAAAAGGTCTTCAGTAATCCTTCGGATTTAGAGAAATTAAATGCCATAATTCACCCAGCCGTCCGCGAAGATTTCATCGAATGGAGCAAAAAGCAAAATTCAAATATCATATTCAAGGAGGCAGCTATTATTTTTGAACATGGCCTTGAAAAAGACCTTGATGAAGTTTGGGTTGTAGATGCTCCCGAAACTACACGAATAGAGAGAGTGATGGCTAGAAGTAATATCACTGAGACTCAGATACGACAAAGAATGAAAAATCAGTTGAATCCTCATGTTTTGCTCGATAAAGCCGACAGAATTATTACGAATGATGAACATTCTGCACTTATTCCTCAAGTACTAAAAGCCATTAGAAGTTTATCCATCTGAAATGAGAATTCTAACAACAAAGCAAGTACGACTTTCTGACGCTTTCACCATTAAAAACGGAATATCCTCATATGAGTTAATGGAACGAGCAGCTCACAAATGCTATGAATTTATTTCTGATTTCCTTCAGGAAGATTCAAGTGTTCTCGTGCTAGCAGGCAATGGTAATAATGGAGGAGACGGTTGGGCTATTGCTCGAATGCTTCTGGATGCAGGATTTAATGTTAAAGTTGTTTTTCTTAACGGGGATGATTTAAGTGAAGATAACAGAATAAATAAAGACCGCTTTCTTGAAATAGGCGGTGAATGTGAAATGTACCTGGAAAGGGAACAGCCTTTCGAAGCAGATGTAATTATCGATTCTTTATTCGGAAGTGGTTTAAGCAGAGTTTTAGAAGGTGACCTGAAGGATGTGGTTGATTTAATTAATCATTCTAAAAGCCTCGTATTTTCTATTGATTCTCCGAGTGGCTTTTTTACTGATGAGCCCATGCCTGAAAAGGCACTGGCTGTTGAGGCTTCATATACTTTATGCTTTCATTCTCCACGATTGATGTTTTTCTTCCCCGAATCTCAAAGGTATTTGGGGAATTGGGAAGTTTTAGACATAGGCTTAATTCAGCCTGATGATAAAGATTTTATTAAAGATTCATTGCCTTATTCTTTAAGTTTAGTTGAAGAACTGAAAGGAAGGATTCAACCGCGCTCTCCATTTGCCCATAAGGGAAACTTTGGCCATGCTCTTTTAATTGGAGGCTCTGAAGGGAAATATGGAGCAATGATTTTAGCCGCGAAAGCTTGTGTGCGATCAGGTGCGGGACTTACAACTCTGCTTCTGCCCTCGCAGGCTATGAACATCGCACAAATTTCAGTGCCTGAAGCCATGCTTATTTTATCTGATGGAGAAAAGCATATCTCGGGCAATTTGAATTTAGAATTAGCATCATCTATTGGTTTCGGACCAGGAGCCGGATTCCATGATGACACTGCAAAGACCTTAAAAGGGGTCATACAGCAAGGAATTAGCAAGTTGGTTATTGATGCTGATGGGTTAAATATCCTTTCAGAAAACAAAACTTGGTTAGCCTTCCTTCCTCCAGGAACAATTCTTACGCCTCATCCGGGAGAAATGGATCGACTTACAGATAAGTCCGATTCGAGTTTTGAGAGATTACAAAATGCAAGGAAATTAAGTCGTAAATTCTCAGTCGTAGTCGTTTTGAAAGGAGCTTATACAGCAGTTTGTTTCCCTTCGGGCGAAGTTCATTTTAACGTTACTGGAAATCCGGGAATGGCTAAAGGTGGCTCAGGTGATGCACTTACAGGAATTATTACTGCTTTGCTAGCGCAAGGATATCCCAATACGGAAGCTGCCATTTTAGGTGTTGCTCTTCATGGATTAGCAGGTGATATTGCAAGCTTTCAAATTGGTGAAGAATCGATGCTCCCTTCTGATTTAATAGAAAAATTAGGAGAAGCATTCGAAATGCTTAAATAGCTTTTAATTAAGTTGATTAACTAAAAGCCTTTTCACTTTAACTACTCCATTGGCCTCAACTACAATGAAAAAAAGGCCATTTCCAAATCCTCTTATGTCAGGATAAAGCTCTATATCCTTAAACTGACGAGATACTTGATAATATTTTTGACGAAAGAAGGTATCAAATATCCAAACATTTATATCTGCTACATCCTTGCAAATAACTCTTAATTGAAGTTGTCCGATTGTACTAGCAGGGTTGGGTAGAAAATCAAAATCCATGAATTCACAAGGTCCGTCGCCGAAGTTTAATAAGCCTTGGGCATAAGCCAAGCACTCGTTTCGGTAGGTTACACCGTCACATCCGCAAACCGGCTGGTAGGATGTACCATAACAAGGGTTGTTTGAAATCAAAGTAGAATCTTGACAGGTGTTATTGCTAAAAACCTGAGCTTTTGCATTAATACCTATTAGTGTAATCAGAATCAGCAGGAATACTCTCATAAAATCTCTCAATTCACAAAGATAACTTTCCCTTGGTATTCTTCAACTATACCAATGGGCTCAAAAAAACAATCATTTTTAATCAAAACGCTTTTAACTTCCTCATAAGTATCCTGCGAAGCAGAAAAAAGTAAGCCGCCGCTAGTTTGAGGATCACACAGCAAAAATAACTGCTCAGCATTTAAAGGGCTTACTAATTCTTCAATCCATTTAAAGTTACTTGTGGTAATATCGGGATAAATAAAACTTTTGATGCATTCATCAACACCATCCATTTTTGGCACTTTTGAAGAATCTATTTTCACGCTTATGCTTTGCTGGGCAATCATTTCTGAAAGATGCCCTAATAAGCCAAAGCCGGTAACATCAGTCATAGCCGAAACACCTTCAATTTTGCCTAAGCTTTCGCCTACCGAATTAAGCTTCTTCATGGAAGCAATTAATTTTGCAGTTAATTCAACACTTAATTTATTCCTTTTAGATGCAGTGCTTAAAATCCCACTGCCAAGTGGTTTGGTTAGAAATAATAAATCCCCCTTTTTAACGGTGTTATTTCTTTTTAAATGTTTCGGCTGCACGAATCCATTTACCGAGAGTCCGAAAAATGGCTCTTCTGATTCAATGGTATGACCTCCAGCAATGACAATTCCTGCTTTTTCACAAATGCTTGTAGCTCCATTCATTACCTCAGTTGCTAGGCTTAAAGGTAATTTAGAAGGCCAGCCTAAAATGGCTAAGGCTAAAGCTGGTTTAGCTCCCATAGCATACACATCGCTAATTGCATTGGCTGCCGCAATACAACCAAAGTCAAAGGCATCATCAACAATTGGCATAAAGAAATCGGTAGTAGAAATAAGCAGATTGTTTTCGTCAATCTTCCAAACCGCAGCATCCTCATTGCCTTCATTTCCAGCAAGTAATTCTGCAATTTTTTTCGACTCTGTTTTTCCCGACAGAATTTCCTTCAGTTTACCCGGTTCAAGTTTACATCCACAGCCAGCTCCATGAGCATATTCAGTTAACTTGATTTCACTTTTTACTTCAGTCATTTTTTATTCCTCTTGTTGATATTGAATAAACAACATAATTTTCATCCTCATACAAACGATCTCTTTTTAATTCAACGGTTCCTTTTCTTTTATCGAATATAAGTCCCTTAAGTCCCAATTGAGAAAGTGAATCAATAAAAACATCATTAATCGATTCATGTTCAACAGTCCAGCCTTTTCTGTTGCAGAAATATAGGGACTGAGGATTCTGACCAGTATTTACTAAGATTAAATCATCTTTCAAAAAATGATTATTGCAGATCTCTGCTAATTCAAGTTTATATAATTCAGTGTCTTTAATTCTAAAATCATGTTGCTGATTAGCAATCCCTTCAATAACAATTATTGAAAGCAATATCGATTTAGAAATTTTTCCGGGAATCTGAGAAATACCATATCCTGCAATAATAGCCATAGCCGGAACAAATGGAATTGTATAGTAATCATGCGTAGCATAACCATAACCAGCTTGAACCATAAATAGGAAAAAGCCAAAGCCCCATAAAAGAAAAATATAAATTAATTTCTCAGCTTTTTTAAGCCAAGCCAGTATGAGTCCAATTATGAAAAGCAGAAAGCCACTAAATTTTAAACTCTCAAAATAAATATTATCAAAAGTCTCGTTTAAATCAATGAATAATTCCGTTAACCCAGCAGGGAAACCAGGTCCCATATAGTAAAATTGCCATTCACCCAATCTGATTAAATCATTAAACCAAATGAAATACCAATAAAAATTAATACTTAAAATAAACGCTCCAGCAATCAATATGGGAAGGTGTGCGACTTTTGTTTTTTTAACGGAATAGATATATTCAATTAATAAAGGACTCAATGCCAGTATTGCCGGTACTTTACAAAGAACTCCCAAAGTGCCAAAAAACGTAAATAGTAGAATGTTTTTTAATCCCTTTGATTGGAGGTATTTATAACCGTAATAAAGTCCAATAAATGCCAAACTCATTGAAAAAGTATCAGGCATAATTTTTCTTGAAAAAGAAAACCACAAAGACACTATGAGTATCATGCCAGCTGGAAAGGCTATGTCCTCCTTTACAAAGTCTTTTAACCATTTATAGAAATACCAAATACCGAGTGACGTAACAAGGAGATTAATTAATCTTCCATACCAATGCTGCCAACCAAAGATGTTAGCCATTAGAGAAATTAACCAGTTTAATAATGGGAACTCCGTGCCGGTGATTCCACTTTTCTCTCCAGCATTATCCATTTCCGGGTAAAGAAAAGGTGCGTTGTCTTCCGAGAAATTCCTAGCAATCATGTTAACTGTTACCTGTCTCCAATTATGGGAAATTTCTAAAGGCGGATCAGTTATCCCAATCAGTCTTAACGCAAAGAATACAAACAGCCAGATTCTAAAATCCTTAAAAACCGAATAGAGCCCAACTTCCATTGTGCTAATCTACAACAGCATTCTTAATGAAGCTGAATGTTTTATTCAAGAGAGTTATTCTAACAACATCACAACAATAATTAGTTGGAATAAGTTAAAGCCAATCTTGCTTTAATTATTAACCTTAAAGACAGCTTATTGAAGTTTTATTAGGATATTCCTATTCAAAAAAAGTCCAATTGAACACACTTCAATATTATAATTCCTAATATCGCAAGCAGAATTACGATTCCAGCAACTCTCTCTGATTTGCTCATTTTATTTTTTGATGATTACACATTAGATTTTAATAAACTCTAATCAATGAATCTTCAAATATAATTCAAGCCTTTTTAGAAAGACATCACCCTAAAGGAGCATTTTTCTGTAATCAATTAGTTGAAAAAAGACATTATTTCATGCCTAGTTCAATGATTCTGTCGAACTCTTCTTGTTTTAAAGGCATTACGCTTAATCTTGATTGGCGCACCAGGGAAACTTCCGAAAGCATAGGGTCAGCTTTAATTTCAGTTAAGGTAACGGCCTTTTTCAATGATATTTTTGGCGACAAATCAACAGCCACCCATCTAGCATCTTCTGTTGTAGGGTCTTGATAAAATTCTTTTTTCACAACCGCAATCCCAACAACACACATTCCTTCATTGCTATGATAGAACAGGACTTCATCGCCCTTTTTCATTTCTTTTAGGTTGTTTCTTGCTTGATAGTTTCTTACTCCATCCCAAAAGGTCTTTTTGTCCTTATTGAATTGTTCCCAAGAATATTTATGAGGTTCAGATTTAACGAGCCAGTAATTCATTAGTGTACTATTTTAAAAATCAATTCTTTTAATATTCCTTCCGTATCGATGCTGCCTGAGGGGTAACCTTTAAATTGAAGATCAGCCTTCCTTAAATGGTGAATTACATGAATTAGTTTTGCAGGTGAGAAGTTTCTAGCAGCTATTTCATAATCACGCACTCTATATATATTAGTCCCCATGCTGCTAGCAATGTTTGCTTCACCTTTACTTTTTAAATAATGATAAAGTAAAACTTTTGAAAAGTGTGCATATAAATTACTAATAATTACAGGCAAAGGCCGCTCTTTCTGATTCTTTGCAATATAAAAGGCTATGCTGTTTGATTTGTATATATCTCTTCTACCAAGTGCATTTTGTAATTCGAAAATGTTGTACTCTTTATTAAGACCGACATATTTTTCTAAGTCTCCAGAAGTAAAATGATATCCTGGTTTTTCATTCAGAATTAATTTTTCGGCCTCCATGACAGCTCTTGCTAAATCTGGCCCTGTGAATTCTGAAAGCAAAAGAGAGGCTTTAGCTTCAATAGAAAAACCTTTTTTACTAAAGTAAGATGAAACCCATGAAGGCATAGAATCCTCCTTTACACCAGGGAATTCAATCGTTATATAATCTTTAAATATTTTTTGGACCGCTGTAATCCTTTTATCAGGATTTTTACCATTAAAGTTTAGAATTAGAATAGTAGAATTCTGAGGTTTTTCCACATATGGTTCAAAAAGCTTGAATTCTTTTAATAATTGAGCTTCTTTAACTAAGACCACCTGATATTCGCTCATCATCGGGAAACGATTCGCGTATATAATTATATCATCTACACTTACATCTGAACCATAAAGAACAGATTGATTGAATTCTCTTTCATCTTCAGTTAATATCGAAGATTCCATAAAGTCCATCATTTGTCCTGAACTATAAGCATCATCTCCATATAAAAGATAAATAGGAGAGAAAACCCTGTCCTTAATATCTTTAGCTATATCCTGAATACTTTTGCCCGCTTTTGATTTAGTCGCCATTCACCGACGAAGGTACTACCTTCAAGAAAATAATAATGGGCTTGTGAATAAGTTTGTAAAAGCCTCTAATTTCAATCCCAGCGTAAGTGTTTTACGGTGAGTCCGTTATTAATTAATTCATTCAATGAATCAATGCCAATCTTTAAGTGATTGTCAACATACTTTGCAGTTACACTGATATCACTCTTGTCTGTTTTAACTCCATCTGGAATCATAGGCTGATCACTTACTAAGAGCAGTGCACCAGTGGGAATTTTGTTGAAAAATCCAACAGAAAAAATGGTCGCTGTTTCCATATCAATGGCGGTAGCTCTTAATTTTCCTAAATATTTTTTGAATTCATTATCGTGCTCCCAAACCCTGCGATTGGTCGTAAAGACAGTTCCTGTCCAATAGTCAATATTATAATTTCTGATGGTCGTTGACACTGCTTTTTGCAAACTAAAGGCGGGTAAAGCTGGTACTTCAGGAGGAAAATAATCATTAGATGTACCTTCACCACGAATAGCTGCAATTGGAAGGATCATGTCACCTACCTTATTCTTCCTTTTTAATCCTCCGCACTTTCCTAAAAACAACACTGCTTTAGGCTTAATTGCGGAAAGTAAATCCATAATAATTGCTGCATTTGGACTACCCATGCTAAAGTTAATAATTGTAATCCCATTAGCAGTGGCACTCGGCATTGGTTTGTCTTTGCCTTGCACTTTACCCCCAGTTATTTCAGCAAACTTCTCCACATAATTGGAGAAATTAGTTAATAGGATATATTTGCCAAAGTCTTCCAATGCTACTCCAGTATATCGTGGTAGCCAATTATTTACAATTTCTTCTTTGGTTTTCATGGATATAAAAGGTCTTAGTTTTCCTAATCTTAATTTGCCTGCATTTGAAATTAAAACAAGAACGCTGGAAGGACAAAGAACGGAAATTTTCGACCATTTCAGAAAAAAGTATGTAGTACTTACTCCAGAAGAATGGGTAAGACAGCATATGCTTCACTTTATGGTAAGCGATTTCTCCTATCCTCGGAATTTACTTGGTGTGGAGGTAGCACTTAAGCGAGGTCAACTCAATGAAAGAGCAGATATTATTGCTTATGACTCATCTATGGAGCCAATGCTTATCGTTGAGTGTAAAGCAACCTCAGTGGAATTAAATCAAAAAGTTTTTGAGCAAGCAGCCCGTTATAATTTAAGTCTAGGGGTTTCTTATTTAGGAATTACCAATGGTTTAAGATTAATGGCTGCACGTGTAGAGCATGATTCAGGAAGAGTATTGATGCTTAAATCATTCCCTATGTACAAGGAAATTATTTCTTGAATTCTATTCATATTTATTCTATAAATTGGATTTATTAAATCGGTTTTAAGTGTTTAATTAATAAGTATTTAACAAAAAAGTTCTTGCCACTATTTGACTCTTAAGTCTTCTTTGAAGATTTCCAAATCCCATAAATTTCAGTTATCTTTGCAAACTGAGCAATCCAAACTTTGACAACACATTGCATGTTTGCCAAGTATCATGAACTTGTCAATTAAAAGGCAGATGAATGTTCATTTGTTTAACTTAATAAAAACCTAAATGGGAAGATCGCAGGAAACTTTTAGTAAAAAAGAAAAGGAGAAAAAACGTCTAAAAAAACGCAAAGAGAAGCAAGAAAAGCGTGAAGAAAGAGCAGCTGCGCCTAGCAGTGGACGCTTAGATGACATGATTGCTTATGTTGATGAAAACGGCATGATAACAGATACTCCTCCAGATCCTGCAACAAAAAAGAAAATCAGAGCTGAGAATATTGAAATTAGTATCCCTAAGAAAACGGAAGAAGATTTAGAAACCGTTAGAGTGGGTAAGATTGACTTCTTTAATGAATCAAAAGGATATGGCTTCATCAAAGAATCATCAACAGGAGATAAATATTTCGTTCACATAAATGCTTTTACTGAAGCTATTGGTGAAAGTGATAAGGTTTCATTTGAATTAGAAAAGGGACCAAAAGGCATGAATGCCATTAACGTAAAAAAGGCTTAAGTTTTACTCACACAAAAATTTGGCTTTACGCATTTTCCCTAGGCCCTGCGTATAAATGAAGTGTATTAGCAATTTTTTATTTTTCAGCTTCAATTTTCAGCTCTCGATTAAATGTCGGGAAGAATTTAACCGTAGTATTTGCCACTTTTTCAGCAGTCATCTTTTCATTCCCTATTCCTTTGAAATCATCTGATTGAATAAAGAGAGTTTGATTATCAGATATTTTCTCTACTCTAAATCTATGATTGTCAGTCAATCCTTCAAAACTCCCATCCATACGATCTGACCAACCAAACTCTTGCATTTCCTTATAAATGAAATTGTGTGGTGTGTCATAGGTCTTTCCATCTACCAAATATGAAATCATCACTTTCCCATCATTTTGGATATTTCCTTCAATACCCACAAAAGAACTACTCCAACCTGTAAGCTGATGCCAATCAGTTAGTATTCTCCAAACGTTTTCTATTGGCGCATCAATCACAATATCTGTATAGGTCTGCCAATGATCATTACCTAGCTTTTTAACTAATATAGTTTCAACTATAGTTTTATTGTTCATTCCTTTCTTAGGCCTGCTTTGGCAAGCTGAATTTAATGTTAGTGTAATTATCAATAAAGTGATTATTCGCATTTTATTCAAATTATGCCCAAATCTCTTAAACCTGCATAAATTTCCTTCAGGAAAATTCCTGATGTTCAAGTGAAATTGGATTTCCAGCCTCAGCAAGTCCTTCGGTGGACTAGCAATTTTTATTCGACTGTTAATTTAAAAATAATAGCTACTAATGAAATGTCAAACCTAGAAAGTTTATTTTTTAGCTATGAAAAAGATCGAACCAATAGTTCTGCTTCCGCTCATTCTTTTAATGATTTCTATTAGCCTTTTCAACTTTGATGATCTATCCTTTCAAGCCAATATGAAAAGTTATATTGGCGCAATAGCTAGCATTCTGCTCCTGGTGATAGTGCTCTTAACAAAGAAAAAGAACTCTTAAACAAGATAAAGTCGAAAGAGAATTACTTCTATTCTTAATTAAAACCAGCCTTTCTTTCTAAAATACCTAACCATTATTAAGGTTAGAACTATCATTATAACCCACACAAAGCCATAAGAATAGGGCATTTCAAGTTCTGGCATATACTTGAAATTCATTCCATAAATGCCAACAATAAAGGTTAAAGGAATAAATATAGTGGAGATGATAGTGAGCGTTTTCATCACCGTATTCATTTTATTACTCATTGAACTCAGATACATGTCTAGTAAACTGGAGCTCATTTCACGATAGGTTTCTAGCGTATCAATCGCTCGGATGCAGTGATCATACGCATCGCGTAAATACAATTCAGTTGTTCTATTTTGCTGAATAATCAATGATTTACTCAATGAGCCAATCACTTCTCTGGTTGGCCACACGGACTTTCTAAGCAGAATCAATTCTCGCTTTATACTATGTAATTCGTTTATCTCTTGATTTTGTGTTTCGTCTAATAACCTAACTTCAATCTGATCAAGATCATCGCCAAGCTGCTCCAAAACAACAAAGTAATTATCCACTATGGTATCCAACAAAGCATATAAAAGGTAGTCTGCACCCGATTTTCTTAACCTTCCCGAATTTGTCCTTATTCTTTCTCTTACTCCATTAAATAAATCACCGGGCTGCTCTTGAAAACTAATTAATGTCTTATTCTTTAGAATAATACTCAGCTGCTCAGAATTAATCTGATGATTCTCTTTATCGTACGTTATCATTTGAGCAACTACGTACATGTAATCATCAAATTCATCAAGTTTGGGTCGCTGGTCGGCATGTGCAATATCTTCAAGAACGAGATTGTGCAATCCAAAGAGATGCCCAATCTCTTCAATCACTTTCACATCATGTATTCCATCTATGTTAATCCATCTAACACCTTCTACTGGATCATCTGATTTTATATTCGAAATTGAAGTGTGCTTTACTTCTGACTCATCTGATTCAGAGTAATTTATAACGTTCGCACTTACGTTAAAATCACGTATGTCGCCTACATAGGAAATAGTTCCTGGCGCTAATCCAACCTTCTTATTGGTTTTCCTCTTGCGTTTAGATAGACCTACCTTCTTTATTTTCATCTCTGTAGCTTAAAACTCGTTGAGGGAAAGGTATTTCAATTCCTTCTTTGATGAATCTCTTTCGAATACTGATATTTAAATCAGTGCTCATTTCAAAGGCATCGCCGGCCTCTTTTGCCCAAGCATAGGCTCTGAAAGTCATTGCACTATCCTTAAATTGAATAAGACGAACTTGCACCTTAGGAAATCCTCGGGAGAGCTCTACCTCATTCCTGAAATCTATGTTCAAAGGGTGACTTTCGCACTCCTCACGCATCACCCGTATTACCAAGTCAATGTCGCTCTTGTAGTCTACGTCAAAGTCAATATTCCTCCGTACTTCTGAATCATATAAATGAGCATTAGTTAGGGTTTCGGCACTTATTATAGCGTTTGGAATCACAACTCGTTGATTATCAAAATTCCTCAGAACAGTATGACGAAGCGTAATGTCTTCAACTATGCCCACATAATTTTTACCAACTTCAATCCGGTCGCCCACCTTAAAAGGCTTACTAATAACCATAAAAACCCCACTAATTATATTAGAAAAGGCTGCCTGAGAAGCAAATCCTAGGATAGCGGCAAAAATTCCTGCACCAGCAAATAAGGAAACTGCAACAGTTCTGAACTTTGGAAGGGTGTAAATAATTGCAATGATAGCCAGTGAATAGATCGTAGCTGTTACCACATGCTTCAGGAAAACGTACCTGGTTTTATCTACATTTAGCTGCGCGGCATTCTTGTTCAGAAATTTTCCGATTAAAAATCTTGTTGTCCGCTCGAGAATAATCGAGATGATGATGATGATGATGATCAGAAAAAATTGGCGTATATAAGGTATCATTTTATAAGCTTTTGTGAGGCATCAAAATACAGGTGTAAAAAAACGAAGAAAGTGCTTCGCTTTTCCTTAGATTATTTTCTTTTTACCACATCAATTGGACCTGTAATTATGTTTCCGTCAGGCAATTTCAATTCATATTGATAATTGCCCGATTCAAAGCCTGTTCCGTCCCAGTCGTTTCGGTAATTTGATGTTGAATAGAGCACTTTGCCTGAATTGCTGAAAATTTTCAGTTTTGAGTATCTGGGCAATCCTTGGATGTAAAAAATATCATTGAAGCCATCGCCATTAGGCGTAACAACATTTGGCACATGCAGTTTTGAGGCTGGAAGTTCCTCCCCACCGGGCAAATCTTGCAGCACAGGTGTTAACGACGGTTCACTATTTTTATTCAAAGGCTCAATACGAATGTCATCTAAATACAGGTAGCTAATCTTAAAAAAGCTCGTTTTGCCTGACGGCTGAAGGCCTGTTGCGGCATCCACTCTGAAATTTCCAATGGTTAAAAACTGCTCGCCTCCTTTAGCTTCAAATTCCATAACTATGGCTTGCCATTGTTCGCTTGTATCAGATAATGCCTTGAATTTCCTGGTTCTCAGCTCAGGTTCCCTCTGAATAACATTCCAGTTTTTCGATATAATACTGTCGGCAGTGATAGCAAAACCAAGAGCATCCGTAAAGAATTTTGAATCTTCAGCAGCCGAAACTTTCATGCTTAATTTTAATTGCTCTTTTGGCATTAAACGCCTAGCGAGTTTCACTTCTAGGTATTCTCTGAATTCGGGGTTAGACTGATCATAAAGTATGATTCCTGCAAATTGGTTTCCTTCTGAAGCACGCTGAGTTCCATAAGGCACTTCTCCATTTTTTATCAAATCGGGACTACCAACACCTGCTGGAAACCAAGGGCTAGCAGATTCAATATTACCTGAATAGCGAGATTTCACTGGCTTAAGCGAAAGTTCAAAACTCCCATTCGGCACAAGGTTTTGACATTCTAACGAGCCAATTATGAATAGAAAAGTAAAGGCGAACAATCTCACTAACACGGCTGCAAATTAAGACAATCTCTCTTTACGATTTATGTTTGCTAAATGGCTTTACAATATATATTTTAGTGAAATATTGCCGAGTATGGCATTTTAGATAAAATAAGTAGTATTTATAATTAAGCTTACTGTGATGATAAAAGTAGGATCGAAAGTTAGATTGAGAATTCCCGAACTGTATTACAACAACATACATCTTCGAATTGATTCAAGTGTGACAGTAATTAGTGGGAACTCTATACCTAAGGGCGCATCAGGGCGCATTGAAGACATTGTAAAGGATGAAATAAAAATTAGCCTTTATTGGAATCCAAATAATATTCCTGGTCTTGGGAATGATATTATCGTTTGGATTAGTAAAAGCATTTTTGGTCATTGTTTCGAGTTTATTGAGAAAAGTTAAAATGAAGCGGTTAGTAAAATGTGCAGTATGAGGTCAGAGCCTCCTGCTTAGGAACAGCTTATTAAAATGTGACTGATTTAAATTAAAAACAGATTCCTAAAATGGATCCAATATATAAATATGGCCCTTACGTGCATGGGTTAAATAAAGGTGGCCTGCCTGAGATAATCATTTCATCAAAGCTCCGCGGAGCCGCAGCATCAAATCATATGTCAAATAATAATCCTGCTGTTAGGGCATACGAAGGATCATTTGAGTTTCACAAAAAGAATAAGCGCTGGCAAGGAAAGCATAAAATATATATTGAGTTCCTTACCAAACAACCCTCTCGTTCAGGTATGCCTCCTGGTGGCGCTGAGTGGACGGGAAGTCAATTAACAAACAACCACCTTGAAATAAAAATACTTAGAGTTATCAATGGAGATGGTGAGGAGCTTAAGCCTTGAACTCAGCAAATCACTGACGTGTTTTGAAGTAGTTCGGAAGTGCTAGTCATTAAGTTTTGAGTGCGAAGTATCAGGAATAAAGCAAGATGCTAACCTTAACCTGTTTTACTTCCTCCTACTGCATGCAAAATAAGTAACATATACTGTAATTTTTTCGTTCAACGTTTTACGTTTCGAGTATTCCGTTCTTCACACTTTTGTGATAAAAAAGCAACAATTTGTTAACAAACCCCTGTTAGCCTTAGTTGAATTTTAGGTATCTTTGTCTGATTTTAGAAGTATAATGAGTTGTAAAGTAAATTCATTCATTTCCAATTATGGTTCTATGCATTGTAAATCAATTACTTATGCATATTTCTTTCACGGATTTTCATGCGTTTTCAGCTCTTTTTCTAGTGATTTTTAGTACAGTTTTGACATTGCTTACCCCGCACATATGAAACATCTTTTACAATTAACTCAGAAAAAAACAACTAAGCTTATTGCTAGTATAGTTTCTATCTATGCTATGCTATTTTGTTTTAGTTCGCTAGGCTTGGCGCAAAGTGTAATGATTAGTCAATACATTGAGACCAATTCAGGCACAACGCCTAAAGGAGTTGAAATCTTCAATTACACTAGTTCTGATATCGTTTTCAGCGGGACTAATAATTTGCAGCTTTATAAAGGTACAAATGGTGGTTCTTGCAGTGCTGTTGCCGCCTCGAATACCACAAGTGGTACTTTAAGAGCTGGTGAAGTTTGGGTAATCGGTAGAATCGAACTAACAGACTATGCTACCGCTAATGGCACCGACTTAAGCGGAACCACTACCTATGCTGAAGATTTCAATGGCGATGATGCCTTGCAGGTTTACTTAGGTGGCGTGCTTCAAGATGTATTTGGCACATGTGGTAATGATCCAGGTTCAGCATGGACTGGTAGCGGTGTTTCTACAGCAAACCAGAACATTCAAACAACAACAGGAATCTGTACGGGAACAACTAGCAATTGGACCAATCCAAGTTTAAGATTTGAAACCGTTTCAACAGTTCCAGTTTCAAACTACACTGGCTTTGGTAACGCCCCAACAAGTTGCTCAGGCTGCGCAGCGCCAGTAACACAAGCTTCAGCATTTACGTTTAATACCGTTACTGGTAATAGCATGAATGTAAACTGGACCAATGGTAGTGGTGCCGGTCGTGTGGTAATAATGAACACAAGCAATACCTTCACTGCTCCTGCAGATGGTTCTAATCCTGGAGCAAGCACGGCTTGGGCAAATGCTGGTCAACAAGTTGTTTTTAATGGCACCGGTTCTGGTCCTATTTCAATAACTGGCCTAGCTTCAAGCACAGCCTATTGGTACAGGGTTTATGAATATTGCAGTCCCGATCGTAACTATAACACAACAACAGCTACAAATAATCCTTTATCCCAATCAACAACTGCTTCAAGTATTACTTCGGCAAATAATGGAGATTGGTTCACAGGTGCAACCTGGGTTGGAGGCGTCGTTCCTGGTAATGGAGATAACGTAAGTATTCTTCATAATATAACATCAGGCGGAGCCATTACGCGTAACGGAGGTACTTTTACCACTGTATCATTAGGTTCTTCTTTAGCGGTTGCCGCAGTTTACACAAATAATGGTACTACAACCATCAATGGTACATTTCAATTAAATGCCGGAGGTTGGGCAACAGGAACCAACTTCGTTTATGGTGCTGCAGGATCTCTAAACTTCAATAACACATCCGCCTACGGCGTAAATAATGGTGACGTTTTCTGGCCAGCAGCTTCTAGTCCTTTCAACGTAAGTGTGCTTCAAGGTGGACTTACCATGAACTCTGCCAGCAGAACAGTTCCGGGTCTTTTTCTAACCGCTTCAGGGGTTACTCTCAACGGTGGTTCGGTGCTTACCTTAAGCGGAACTTGTCAAATTAATGGGGGTGGTTTCTTTAATCAATCTCCCACGTACAGTGGAGCTGCTTCAACTCTTATTTATAATGTTGGTGCACCTTATGGAACCTTTAACGAGTGGACAGGCGGAGGAAATACTACTCCAACAGTTGGTGTAGGTGTTCCGGGTAACGTGGTGCTTAGCCTTGCAAGTACAAATGTCACGCTTGCAGGTGCAAGAGGAATTCCGGGTAATTTAACAGTTAATCCTTCAACTACTTTCACCTTAAACGGTGGAGCAGGCGACTTCTTTATCGGCGGAAACTTCATTCAGAACGGTACGCTTGTAAATAATAACAGAGCATTTCAGTTCGTACAAAGTGCGGCACAAACCATTACTGCTTCTTCAGCGAATGTGTTTTTCGATTATTTCTTAATCAACAAACCAGCTGGAAGTTTAATGCTTAGCGCTACAGACATAACCATAAATACAACTGCTGGTGATGTTGTTCAATTCTTAAATACGGGAAGTTTAGACCTAAACGGAAGAACCCTAAATCTTAATAATGGAGGAGGTAATATTCTTTCAAACGGTGGTGCTAGAAATATTAATTCTGGTGTAGCTGGTGCAATTATCAACGTAAACGGCGATAAGAATTTCACGTTCTCAGGGGCAAGTCCTTCGTTGAACTTAGCATCAAACATCACAGTACGTCTTAACAATGCAGGTGTTAATTTTGGCACAAACTCAACTTTAAACGGAGTTCTTCAGGTTAACCTTAACGGTTTTGTTCAGGTTGGTGGGGCTCCTTTTTATGGAGTAGGTTCTACTTTACAGTACAATTCTGGAACAAATTACGGTAGAGGCAATGAGTGGATTTCTAATGTTTCAGGTGTTAGAGGATACCCTCACAATATCTTAGTTTCTAATAATACCAATGTTATTCCGGGAGCAAACGCAGGTACAAATACAAGTTGGGAAGCAGGAGGTAACCTAACGGTTGATGCCGGTAGCGGTTTCTTCCTTGACTTTGGTACTGATGATATGAATGAGCCAATCCGTTTTCTAGGAAACATCAACATCAGTGGAGGGCTTTCACTTTCAGATAATATAAACGGAGACTTAAAAGTGAGAGGAGATCTTACTTTCACTACAGGTTCAACTTTCAATCCTAAAAACAGAGCAGTATTCTTTACCAAGAACGGAACTCAGATTATAAATGCGCCATCCACAGTGGTATTGCACTACATGGTGTTTGAGCCAGTTTCGGGAAATACCTTTGTTCAAATTTCGCCAACAGCTGACCTTTCAGTGACAGCACCTGCCGGTGGAAATGCAATTTCTTTCACTTCGGGCGATAGAATCATCATCAACGGTAGAACGCTTACTATTGGGTCAACAGGAGTTGCCAATACGATTACTGGAGCTGGTACTTTTACAGGAAGTACGGCATCTAACATAACATTAAGAGGTTTGGGAAGAGTTGGAACTCTTAGTTTCACTGCAGGTTCTCAGGTATTGGGTACATTTACACTTGATAGACAATCAGCAGTTGTTGCAGCTACGCTGGGAAGTCCACTCAATATCAACAACATCGTATTCTTAACCAACGGTATCTTAAGTTTAGGGTCAAATAACCTTACTCTCAATGCTTCGGCTTCAACTTCAGGAGCTTCGGCAAACTCATACATCGCAGCCGATGTAGATGCCGGAACTGGTGAATTAAGAAAAACATTTACTTCAAATGGAGCTTTTACCTTTCCGGTAGGAGATATTACTGCACCAAACGGAAATCAATATTCACCTGCTACAGTTACCTTCGCTTCAGGAACTTATTCATCTGCTTATGTTGGAATCCGTGTTAGAGATATAATTCATCCTAACAACCCAACAGCTACGCCTTCTATCTCAAGGTATTGGGCAATGAGTTCTTCTGGTATCACTTCACCTAATTACACTTTCGCTGGAACATACACTGCTGCAGACATTAATGGTGTTGAGGCTAACAGCTTCGCTGGAAGATGGAACGGCTCTACTTGGCTTCAGGGCGCTGCTGCCGGCTCTAATAATTTTTCTTTAGCTGGTTTAACAACTTTAACTGCAACCAATGAGTTTACTGGAGGTGTATTTATTTGCTCAGCTCCTGGAAATGCTGCAGCAGTTACGGTTACAAATCCTAGTTCTTCAACATTAGATATTAATTGGACAAATGGAGCAGGAGCAGGGCGAGTTGTAACAATAAATACGAGCAATATAATTTCAGCGCCTGCAGATGGTTCTAACCCTGCAGCAAGCTTAGCTTACGGCGGAGGGCAGCAAGTTATTTTCAACGGAACTGGCTCAGGTCCAATAACTGTAACAGGTTTAAATGCACTAACTACCTATTATGTTAGGGTTTTTGAATACTGTTCTCCAGATAGAAATTATGCATCAGGAACAACTGCGGTAAACGGAACAACTTTAGCTGCACCTGAACCTACAAACTATCCCACAGTATTTAGCTGTGGTACAACAACCACAACTACAATTCCACTTACGTGGACTGATGCAAGTGCTGGACAATTGCCAGATGGATATTTGATTAAGTGGAGTTCTGGTGGTTTTGGTGCAATTGCGCCTCCAATTGACTTGACTTTTGAAGCTAATGGCCCAAGCACACAGAATGTAGCTCAAGGAGTTGGTAATTACACAGTTACTGGTTTAACAAATAACACCACCTATTATTTTAAGATTTGGTCGTATACCAATTCAGGGGTAAACATTAACTATAAGCTAATTGGAGAGCCACAAACATTTTGCGCAACCATTCCTGCACCATGGGAGGATTTTGAAATAGGTACAAAAGGTAGCTATGCTCTTGGAACTGTTACCTGCACCGCCGGCGATTGGATATTGGATGACTGTTTAATTGGCGGGATTGCTAACGATAGGAAGAATGGATTAAAGTCAACACGTGTGCAAAACACCGGAAGAGTAGAAATGGATTTCGATATCACCGTTGGTGGGATAGAGCAATTCACTGTTTTACATGCTGCTTTCGGCAGTGATGGTAATTCAAATTGGATTCTTGAAGCTTCAACAAATGCAGGTGGTTCATGGACACAATATGGTGGAACAATTACAACGTCATCTACAACACTTACTCCACAAAGTTTCACGCTTAGCTTACCGGCTCCAGTTCGAATTCGCCTTGTAAAAACAAGTGGAGGAGGGAATAGAGTCAACTTTGACGATATGTCATATACGGTTTATGCTGGATGTACTGCTCCCGCAGGACAAGCTTCTGGAATTACTGCAACAAATCCAACAAGCACAGGCATTGATTTTAACTGGACAGCAGGCGGAGGAAGCGATGGTACTTTAGTTACTGTTCGTCCAAATTCTGCAGGACTTGTTGCACCAATTAGCGGTAGCGTGTATGCAGCAACAACAAATTATGCAACGGCAGCTCAACTGAATCCTGATAACAGAGCGATGTTTCGTAATTCAGGATCATCGGTATCGGGTTTAACAGGTTTAACTCCAGAAACTCAATACACAGCAACAGCTTATTCTTATGCTAACACTGGTTCTTGTTACAATTTGCCGGGTCCATCTTCAACTAGTTTTTGGACACTTAGTACCGAACCAATTGGGCATTCAGCTTCATTTACTGCATCAGCGGTAGCTTTTAATCAGATAGATTTAAGTTTTAATGCAGCTAACCTTTTGGCCAACGCCGATGGTTACATCATAATGCGTCGCACAGCAGCAGCACCCACTGGTCTTCCAGTTGACGCTACAGCTTACACTGTTGGAGCAACAATTGGAGACGCAACGGTTGCAGCCATTATCACAAACAGCGCTTCAACTTCTGCTAGTATAACAGGTCTTAGTGCTACAACTCAGTATTACTTTACACTTATCCCGTTCAATTGGAATGGGTCGCAAGGATTAACCTATAATTACAGAACGTCAGCTACCATTCCGGGTGCAAATGCAACTACGTTAGTTCAACCTGCAATCTTGTCAGACATTATCAACGATGGTACCTATAGCTATCCTTCTAATATTGATTACACCATATATCAAAGTAACCCAATAACAAATACAGGTTCTGGATTAGGAGGTTCTATTGGTGTTTGGAGGTTTACTATTCGTGATGGTGGCGGTGCGAATGATTTGGATGGTTTACCAACAATTCTTCAATCCATAACTTTCTCAAGTGTTGTAGGTATTGCTAGTATTAGAACAGCTGCCTTGTTCGATGGTAACTCTTTAGTGTCTAATGCTGCAACAGTTAATACAGGAGGAGGAACAATAGCTTTCTCTGGATTATCTTACAGTTGTCCGCATAACAGCACGCGCAATCTTACCCTGAGAGTGACATTTAATTTGTCGCCAATCGTTGATAATGAGCAAATGCAGTTCACTGTTTTAAATGCAGATGTAGCTGCTGCAGCTTTTTCAACATCCTCATTATTTACAAACTTTGCAGCTATTTCATCATCGGTAGCAAGCAATAATAATAGCATTGCAGTTGTTGGAACTGAACTGGCATTTGTAACTCAGCCAATTTCATTTATTCAGAACTCGAACATGTCTCCGGCTCCAACCGTAGGTTCAGTGGATGTAAATGGCAATAGAGATTTTGATTTTACAGGCTTGGTAAGTATTACTTCAACGGGAACCTTAAATACATCTCCACAAACAGCCACTGCAGTTGGTCCAAACGGATTGGCAACATTCAATACCATTTTCCATACAGCCACCGCTACAGGACGTAGCTTACAAGCAACCGCAAGTGGGCAAACCTTAGCCAACTCAACCAATTTTGATATTTCAAACATTGCTGCAGGAAGTTACAGAACAACAAGCAACGGTAGTTGGGGCTCTTCAAACACAGCTACTTGGGAGCAATTTACCGGTTCTTGGTCGGTAAGTGCAGCACCACCAACAAGCACGGCTAATGTTGTCTACATCCGCCACGTAATTAATACCGTTGGCAGCTTTGGTAACTCTGTTATTATGATTGTTGAGAATGGCGGCTTTATAACAAATGCGGCATCTTCAACATGTGCATCCTTAACAATCGAGAATGGAGGTACATTCCAGATAAATGCTAATTTAAGTATCGCCATAGGCGGATCGCTTGTTGTGAAAGATGGAGGTAATTTGATTGTCAATTTCTCTTACGGAAATCCATCCACTTCCCTTTGGGGCGGAATTGAGAATTTTGAGCCAGAGTCAAATTTGATTCTATATCACTGGAATAACAATGAGTTCTTATTCTTGTTTTCAGCACCTGTAACGGCCAATACATACTCAAGTAACACTGCCTTGTTTGGTAATGTGATTATAGATTTCTTAAGTGGATCAAACAGCATGGCTACTTGGATAATGGCAGAAGCTGTAGGTTCAAACTTTAATCTAACTCATAGTGATTTGATATTTAGATCAATAGATGTAGGGCAAACGATACGGTTCTCAACCAATGGAGCAATAACGGCTACTGTTGGTAGAGACTTAATAATTGAATCTGGTTTTTCTTCTAGCGGATTAGTTCAACTAAAAACTGGAGGAGGATTGGTTTTCAATGTGAAAAGAAATGTTGAACTAAATTCTGGTCTTTTTAGAGTCATGGCAGGTGCAGTTGCTAGTTCTAATTCTTACTTAAATATTGATGGTGATTTAAACATATTAAGTAATGCGAATCTTGATTTTAACAGCACAATTACTTCCAACTCTGTTGAGACCCAAATTAATCTTAAAGGAGATTTATTCGTTGCTGCAACTGCTCAATTTAGAAGTACGAATGGAAATGGTGTTAATAGAGGTTTTGTCAATTTCACTGGTACAGGTGATGGATTAAGTCCAGCAACAACCCAAACCATTAATTGCACGTCAACTCAAACCAGTAGATATACTAATTTGGCTTATGACGTGAAGGATGGAGCATATGTTAGGCTTATAAATCAGGACTTAGAGATGAATACCCAAACGTCATTTAAAGTAAGTGCATTTGGAGTTTTCGATTTTGGATTTAATGGCAGTACAGCTTTAAGATTAGTTGAAATCTCAGGAGGAGCTACAGGAACATCATTCACTCTTGACCCTATCGGAACCATTAAAATTACACATCCCAATGGTATAGATGCAGGCACGGCTAATGAAGGTAACGTGCTAACAGATTCAAGGGCATATAGCGTTTCAGGTATTTATCATTATATCGGTAAAACACCATCACAAAGAGTAGGAGACGGGTTACCTTCAATAAGTTCTAATAAGCATGTTATCGTAGAGCTTGATGCTTTAACGACAACACTTAGCTTTGAAGGGTATAACGGAAGTTCTTATGTATCTATTGGAAATATTGGTTTAAGTAATACAGGTCTAGGACTTCTTATTAAAGAAGGAACTGTTATAGGGACAAATACGGCAGATTTCTTTGGATCAGCTAAGCTTGAAATGACAGGCGGTTTATATAGAATTCAAACCAATTCAGGAACCATTCCATTATTATCTGGATATGGAAGTTATATTCTTACTGGTGGAACAATTGAGATGAATGCAATCGGAAACCAAGTGCTTTCTGGTGCAATCCCATCGTTCTATAACCTCTCAGTAACTGGTGCAAATATTTATCTAACCGATGCTAAAACCATCACATCAAATATCATTGTAAATAACAATGTTACTATTTCTGGAACGTCAGTGTTTGATATCGAAAATAGAGGTATGACAGGTACTGCAGGGCTAACCATGAACAGCGGTAGATTGAGAATGTCTAAACTTAATACATCGTTACCAGAACTTTCAGCTGTTTCAACACCATATAATTTAACTGGTGGAATTATTGAGTGGTACGGAAGTTCTTCAGCTCAGCAGCAACAGATAAGTGGCGGAATAAGCTATGCTAACATGGTTATAAACGCTCTGGCATCAAATTATAGCACCCCTGCAGCAGCTGGAAATGTGGATGCAACATCAAGTTTCTCAATCACAGGAACATTAACAGTTAATAGTCCTGCTGTTCTTCGTTTGGATGCTACAGATAATATTACTGGAACTGGAAATATCACATTAACTGCTGGGTCTGGCTTGCTATATGGATCGGCAGAAGGTTTAAATTTAACGGGCACTACAGTTTCTGACGGTAATATCAGAATTTCAGGAACTAGAACATTCCCTAATACAGCTTCCTATGGATTTGTTGGAGCAAGTGATATGACTACTGGTGATGCATTGCCTTCTGTTTTAGGAAATCTATATCTATTTAAAACTGACCCAACGGCAATGGTTAGTTTGGAATATCCTATTGAAGTAAATGTGAACTTAACTATGAATTCAGGCTTAATTGACTTGAACGGCAATAATCTAATCATAGGTAATACATCAACAAATGGAAACATTACCGGTGGAAGTGTAAATAGTTACGTAGTAAGTTGGTTAAGCAATGCTCCTAATGGTATTTTAAGGAGATACTCTAATACGTTTACTTCTTATTTCTTCCCTGTCGGGGATGAGAATTTCTATTCACCAGTTACTGTTAATTTAACTGGCGCATCTGCAACATTAAATCCATATTTAGATGCTGCAGTGGCAGCTATTCCACATCCTAATATTGGAACAGCCACCACCTATATAAATAGATATTGGACAGTTGAGCCAACTGGAATAACTGATCCCACCTATAATGTAAACTTATCTTATGTAGCAGCTGATGTTGTGGGTGTTGAGGCAACACTCTACCCATTCAAATGGAATCCAGGAGGTTGGGTAGGAGCAGGTGGCAGTCCATCTAGTGCTGTAATGGGAACAGGTTCAGTAAATACTGGAGCAAAAACACTTAATTGGAGTGGTTTATTTACATTCAGTGAATTCACTGGTATTGGAGATGGTTCTCCTCTTCCAATAGAGCTATTAAGCTTTTCTGCAAAGCCTTCTGCAGGCTCAGTAGATCTAGAATGGACAACTTCATCAGAAATAAACAATAACTACTTTGTAGTAGAGCGAAGCCAGGACTTAGTTGTTATCGAAGAGCTTGAAAAAGTGCAAGGAGCTGGCAATAGCAATGTGATCAGAAACTATAAGCAAACAGATTCAAACCCTTACAATGGTGTTAGTTACTACAGACTTAGCCAATACGACTTTAATGGAGATGTAAGTAGAAGCGATTGGGTGGCAATTCAATTTGAAGAGTCATTGAACTTGTCTATTTCTTTTTTCAATGTTCAAAAAAGCACTAGGTCAATTGAATTTGCTTTAAACTCTAATGGTGAGCCTTTACAAGTTGAATTATTAGATACTTATGGAAGAACACTTTCAACGAGTAACCTAGCTACTTCGGGAACTGCAATAAATAGGATTGCCGTTGGCGATATAGCTTCAGGAGTATATTACTTAAGAGTGATTACTGATAAAGGTGGATTAGTTGTCAGAAAGTTTGTTTGGTAATTATATCACACATCAATAAAACAAAGAAAGCAATCCTACAAGGTTGCTTTCTTTGTTTGTGCTAGTATCTGAATCTAGCAAGAGTCTTGGTTTATAATGCGTGGAGTGCTTCTAATTCACTTTTAAAACTATTCACTAATGAATCCTCAGCTTTATTAATTCTTCCAACTAAAGCATTCATTGAATCGAGCTCGGGTTGAATCGGTGTTTCCTTTTTTAAGTAGAACTCAAGCAGATTCCTATATTCATCATGAAATACTTCACTGTAGAAAGAAAATAGCTTTATAGCCGACAAGCGAAATTCTTCCTGGCCATCGTATGCCGAAAGTTTATTAATAAGAAGTAGAGTTGAATCGCAGGTTAAGATTAGTTGGGAGTATTCTTGTTTAATCTGTGTAGCATTCCCTGTTTCAAATTCTGTGTTTAAACTTAGCATTTGCATCTTTATTCTATCCTGTTGTTTAAGCACAAAAGCGGTGTATTCCTCCACATTACGGAATTCAATTTCACCGCAATGCGCTTTAGGTTTGCATGAAGCAAGGCCAATGATTATGCTAGCTGAGACACAGAAAATAAGATATTTCATTAATTCATTCGAATTCCTCGAATATATAATAAAAAAACGTCCTGCCCTGTGATGGTTGGGCAAGACGTTAAACAGAAAACAGGTATTCTTAACTTTCTTAATGAATCAAATTAAACTTCTTAACTACTTCTGAACCTAGTGAGTTGATTCGTACAAAGTAAACTCCTGAAGGAACTACAGGCAATTGGATTCTGTAATTAGAAATGTCTGCATTTATATTTTCTTGATAAACGAGACTTCCTAGAGCGTTAAATATGCTTATTGAAGTAGCTTTAAATTCTCCGTTAATGGATTTGATGTTGAATGAATTATCCCTTATCGGATTTGGATACAGTACAAAGTCTGAAGACGTTTTAATGGTAGCACTTACAGACTGAGTTTGATATACTCCAGAAGATGCTTCGATAGCAAACATAGATGAAGTATTTCCAGAATTACCGGTTGGCTCAGAATCATCTAAAACCTCTACTGAAACTAGTCTTGATGCAATGTCACCCGTGGGATTTGTATCATTCGATTCGAAAACACCTGATATATTGTCAACTGTAATATAGCTAATAACACCTACGTGAATCCTAGATTGATTTTGACTGGTTTGAATTGTAGGATTCAGAAATGGAAAGATATCTGAGCCTCGAATAATTATATCGACATCAACTTTTCCATCTTTCAAATTAACTGATCTTGCTAAAGGCTGCTTAACTAATGGAGATGGCGTATCTAATATTTGAATGTTTCTTGCGCTTTGTGGCAAATCAAACTGAACCTTTATTTTAATCGTTGATGATCTTTCTATCGTACCATTATTGGGCACTGTTAGAAAAATGTCATGAGAAATTGTTCCTTCGGAGGAGCAAATGCTGGTTTCAGCATTCAATGAGAATACCGAAACGAATGCTGCGAGAACAAGCATCCTTAGCTGGAGAGTAAAGCTTTTTTTCATCGCCTAAAAATTTTGATTATCAAATATACGCTAAGTATTACCACACTAGTGTAACAGTTTTGTCATACTATCGGTTCAATTTTTCTTGCAGTATCTCCTTCTGAGGTATAATGAAAAAGATTAACTATCAGTTTATCAATTGGTTATGAAGATATCAAAACTGGGTAACAATCAGACTTTTTATCGGACTGGAAATTCACGACAACTTTGTTACGTCATATATTCTTCTATTTTTGTTACATACGAAAGTGTATGCAGCAAAGTAAACTAGTCCAGATTTTAAGCACCTTAACGAAGAAGGAATTCAAAGATTTTTATCTTTTTGTATCGTCACCTTTCTTTAACAGAAACCAAAATCTGGTGGTATTTCTAGAGCATATTTCCAAATACCAAGGGGATTTATCAGATGAAAAGCTAAATAAGGAAGCTTTTTTTAAAAAGCATTACCCCGATGAAGTTTTTGAAGAACAGAAGTTGAGGTATTTACAGTCTGATTTAACAAAACTGCTTGAGGATTATCTTTCTTATTCTGAATTTTCAAAGGATACGTTCAGGAGTAAGTACTATTTACTGAAGGGTTTCAATGGTAGGGATTTAGATAAGTTTTTCCTTCAGGAACTTGAATCTATCAAAAACCTGAACAATAAGGAGCCTTATCGAGATTCTGGATACTACTTTAACCAACACCAAATAAGTGAATTATCCTATCAGTTTACCTCTGAAAAACGTAACAGGTCTTTCGATTCATCTTTACAAGAAGTAATTGATAATCTTGAAATTACCTATTTAGCGAGAGGTTTCAGGTATTACTGTGAAATGATCAATAGAAGAAATATTTTGAGTGTTGA
>JBBEBC010000080.1:14655-29700 GCA_040882555.1 Bacteroidia bacterium | reverse complement strand
ATCAGCTGTTAAAGCAATTGAGGCATTATAGCCAGCTGAAATGGAAATAACATTTATAGCAATTGACATAATTGTGATTGACTCTGTTGCCGCACTTACTCCAAAAAGTGAAATCGAAGGTGAAATGGGAGATTCAAAAATGGGTCTTCAAGCGAGATTAATGTCTCAAGCACTTAGAAAACTAACTGCTACAATTAGCAGAACTGGCAGTACTGTTATCTTTATCAATCAGTTAAGAGAAAAAATCGGTGTTATGTTCGGTAACCCTGAAACAACAACTGGAGGTAACGCTCTTAAGTTTTATGCTTCAATCCGACTGGATATCCGTCGAATTGGTCAAATTAAGGACGGGGATAGCGTCGTAGGTAATCGCACACGAGTGAAAGTGGTGAAGAATAAAGTTGCACCTCCTTTCCGTCAGGCAGAATTTGATATCATTTATGGCGAAGGAATTTCTCGCATTGGAGAAATTATCGATTTGGGAGTTGATAAGAATATCATTAAGAAAAGCGGATCATGGTTTAGCTATGAAGATACTAAGCTTGGGCAGGGTAGAGAATCGGTCAAAACTCTTCTTTCAGATAATCCAGAATTAATGGAGGAAATTGAAGGAAAAATTCGTGAGGCATTATCACCAACTGTAGCACCAAAAGCAAAAGTAACTGCAACAGCTTAATCTTTTAAAAAGTCTATTAGTAGCTGCACTTCCTTTGGGAGTGCAGCTTTTTTGTTTTCAGGCGATAATCTTAAGCTATTGTTATCATTAGCATGCCAGTAAATGTTTTTCTTTGTACCATGACTTCGACGTTTAAGACAATTACACTTTTCTCAATATTTGGATTTATACTTCATCTTTATTCTTGCACAGAACCTTCTGTAACAGATTTGAATTCCCGCGAAGCGGTAGAAAAGCTTCTTGAATCAGACCCGCTTAACCCAGAGGCGCTGCATGCAAGAGCGAAGCTACACATACGGAATAGTGAGTCAGATTCAGCCTTGATTGATGCGATTCATGCAATTGAGCAAGACTCATCTAAATCTGAATACTTTATCACTTTAGGCGATATTTATCTTATAAAGAATCAAACTCGATTCACTCGCCAAGCTTTAGAAAAGGCTATTAAATTGAGCCCAGATTCTAAAAATGCTCATATGAAACTTGCTGAGCTTTTTCTTTATGTAGAGATGAGGCAGGAAGCAATCAATGAAATTAATGAGGTACTAAAACGCGATAAAACAAACCCAAAAGCTTACTATTTAAAAGGGATTATCTATAAAGAATCAGGAGATACAGCTTTGGCTATTTCTAGTTTTCTTACCACGGTTGAGCAGGATCCAAACTACCTACTAGCTTATGAGCAGTTGGGCTTAGTTTTTTCTGCAAGTGGCAATCCAAGAGCGATAAACTTTTATGAAACAGCAATCAAACTAGATCCTAAAAACTCTTTAACTAGGTATAATCTGGGAATGTATTACCAGGACAATGGAAATCCCGAAAAAGCAGTTGAGGTATTTAAGGAGCTTGTGAAGCTTGACCCTGCTTTTGCAAACGCACATTATAACTTAGGTTATTTGGCCATCGAAGAAGATAAAGATTACGCTTCAGCAATTGAGCATTTTAAGTCGGCCGAAATTGCTAATCCTAGTTATGCTGCAGCGGTATATATGCAAGGAGTTTGCTTTGAAAAAATGAATAAGCAAAGTGAGGCAGTCAAATTATACCAGAAGTCTATTCAAATTGATCCAAGATTTTCACTTGGTAGAGAAGGTCTTATTCGTCTTGGTGCTGCAAAATAAATTGCATCCATTTTACCTGATTATCAAAGATCTTCACTGCGCTTTCACTAAACGAATTCCAATTGCTGAAAGAGATGTGATTGATAAGTCTAGTATACCCGAATTCTTTTCGAAAATCAACTGCCAACATTGGAATACTGGAAAACTGACCTTGGTTTTCATCTATATGTTGAATCCAAGCGTCTTTTCCCTTCAGAATAAAAACAGGCTCTAAACTTTCTATTCCTAATGAATTTTCAATAAGAGGTTTTGAGGTTTTCTTATCGGCAAAAAAGTTCAGAAATGCTCCTTGTCCCCAGACGATAAGAATTCTGAATGAAAGGCTTGACTCTTTGCTGTATTGGGCAAAGCTATCCAATGCAATCCAAGGTAAACCTAGATAGTTCTCTCCTTTGAAAATTCTAGCAGAACCTTGAGGAAGTCCTTTCCATTCTTGAAAGATGTTTAGCTTATTAGAATGGGTCTGAACCAGCTCCTCATGGGTTTCCCATAAAAGTAGATCAAGCTTTTGGATGATACCAGGTTTGAGTTTCATCGGGCTTTCTTTACTCAAGAATTGCCATTCTTCATCACTAAAATTATAATTCATCGATGAAAAGATACAAACTTCACGAGCGCCCTGTTTGCTTCTTATCTTTGCCGCATGTTATCACTCACGTTAATTATTATTCTAGTTACTGCGGCATTCTCGATTCTCGCGTTTAGCAGAACTGAACTCATGGCCAGATATCAGTTCAATGCTTATATGATTCATCATCGAAAGCAGTATTATCGCTTTATTACTCATGCCTTTCTGCATGCCGATTGGCTCCACCTGATTATTAATATGCTGGTGTTATATTCCTTTGGCCAGTTTGTAGAAGGTAATCTGCGCTACTATTTCGGTGGACTTTCTCCTGTTTTGTATCTCATTCTCTATTTTGGAGCAGTTATTTTATCTTCTCTTACGACATACAAAAAGCATAAAGATGACCATTGGTATAATGCTGTAGGAGCTTCGGGAGCAGTATCGGCTGTCATGTTTTCGCGTGTGGTTTTTGGTCCATTTATGATGATTTATCTTTACGGAATCATTCCGCTACCTGCTTTAATTTGGGCTGCACTTTATGTTGGTTATAGTGTTTATGCCGGTCGTAAGGCAAATGATAACATTAACCATGACGCTCACTTGTGGGGAGGTTTATTTGGGATGGTTTTTACTTTGGTTTTAAGTCCCGACATAGCAAGTCGGTTTTTAGATCAACTTACTGGATATTTTAAATGAAAAGGAAAGCAGTTTTTTTAGATCGTGACGGAATCGTGAATCGTGAGATTGGCGATTATATTCAACGTTTTGAAGAATTTGAATTATTACCTGAGTTAATCCCCTTTCTTTATGAAGTAAAAAAGAGGGGCTATTTATGCATCATTATCACCAATCAGGCTGGGATTGCTAAAGGCCTGTACAATCATGAGTTGGTGGATGCTTGTCACGAATTCATGAATGTTGAGCTAGCTGGGCATCAACTTTCATTTGATGCTATTTACTATTGTCCTCATCATCCTGATTTTAATTCCTGCCTCTGCAGAAAGCCACAGTCGTTGCTTGTAGAAAAGGCAATTGGCAAGTTTGATCTCGACCCTAACTTATGCCTTATGATTGGAGATAAAGAAAGGGATGTTCAGGCTGCCGAGGGAGCTGTAGTAAAAGGTTATAAATTGCCAGCAAATCCATCATTAAATCAATTGTTAGAATGTCTTCCACACTAAATGAACTGATTTCATACAATGGATTGATTCAGAATCAGAATCAATTGCAGCATGGTGCTGAAAACCGCTCGTTTAAATATGGTGACGGAGTTTTTGAAACCATGCATTATTCACAAGGAGAGATTTATTTTGTGGATGATCATTTTGAACGCCTAGTCGGCGGGATGTTTACTTTAGGCTTAGATACAACACTACTATATCCTATCCAGATTTGCGAAGATGTGAAAAGTCTTTGTGAGAAAAAGGAACTTGAATCAGCAAGGGTGCGTCTTACGGTTTTTAGAAAAGAAGGCGGTGCTTATATGCCAGAAACAGATCAGTTTCATGTTATTATAACGGCAGAAGAAATTCCTTCAGGAGGCTATCATTTAAATCAGAAGGGATTGAGATTAGGCTTGTATTCTGAAATAAGAAAACCTGTTAATGCTCTTTCAGGTGTTAAAAGTGCAAATGCGTTGCTCTACGTTCTTGCGGCTAGATATGCTCGTGATAATGGCTGGGACGAATCTTTGCTCTTGAACGAGAATGGGAGAATCTGCGAGGCAAATTCTTCGAATGTATTTCTGGTGTTGGCAGATAAAAGAATTTTAACTCCACCTTTGAGCGAAGGTATTTTGCCGGGTGTAATGAGAAAGAATATGATCCGCTGGCTGCGGGAAAATAATTTTCAAGTTGATGAAACAGTTCTACTTACTGAAGATTTTTTCCGTGCGGAGGAGGTTTTTCTAACTAACGCTGTTTCAGGCTTAAGGTGGGCCATTGCTTTTAGAGAAAAGCGCTATTTCAGCACATTTACTAGAAAATTAGTTGAGCAGCTGAATGCTTCAGCAGTTTTTTAATTTAGGCTGGGATCGTCAGTATAATTAGCCCAGATAGCCATTTCACTGCGACTTTGCTTTAGTAATTCACCCCAAAGAGATTCGGGCTTCATTTGTAATAGGGTTTCAGGACGATCAAAAACCAACCATGAATCCTCTTCCATTTCGAAGTCAAGTTGACCAGTATCCCAACCCGAATATCCTGCAAAAAATCTTATTTCACTAGGCTTGAGCAGATCAAGAGATGCATACTTCTTTACTTTATCATAATCTCCTCCATAGAAAATACCATCTTCTATTTCAAAGGAAAAACCTAATAAATCTGGAACTGTGTGGATAAAGAACAAAGAATTACTTTCTACTGGTCCTCCAAAATATACTTGAGCATCAAATTCAGGAAAATCTGTTATGAGTTCGTTTATGACATAACCTACAGGCTTATTTAAAATAAAACCCATTGCTCCATTTTCGGTATTTTCTGCAAGCAGAATTGCCGAGCGTTTGAAGAAAGAATCCGTTAGAAATGGTTCAGAAAGCAAAATTCTTCCTTTTTCGGGTGCTAGTTGACGTGGTTTCATAATCCAGCCGTTTTTTTAGTAAAACGAATCACATCTTATAAAGTTACTTTTTAAAGGTGATGCCATCAAGAACATTATCCCTTAATTGTCGGTTATTGTCATGAATACTGATGGAAATCAGTGTTTTTTTAAATGAATTTAATCAATTTGCACTCAAATAGATTCTATGATCGATAACCTGCTTGCTCTGCGTAAAGAATATAAGATGGCTGTTTTAGATGAAGCACATACATCTCATCTTCCAATGGAACAGTTTAAAACCTGGTTTGGGGAAGCCGTTGAATCTAAAATAATGGAGCCAAATGCCATGATGTTGGCAACAGTTGATGCTCATGGGCAACCATCAGCAAGGATTGTGTTGGTAAGGGATATTTTATCTTCAGGAATCGGTTTTTATACAAATTACGAGAGCCGGAAGTCGAGAGAACTTGAACATCAGCCGAAGGCGGCTATAACATTCTTTTGGCCCGAGTTAGAGCGGCAAGTTCGCTTTGAAGGAGTAATTGAGAAAATGAGCCGAGAAGACTCTGAGAAATATTTTGCTCAGCGACCAAGAGGAAGTCAAATAGGGGCGTGGACCTCCCCTCAAAGTGAAGTAATTGGTTCAAGAAATATCATTCAGCAGGCTGAAGAGAAGTATCAAAAAGATTTTGAAGGAAAAGATGTTCCATGCCCTCCTCATTGGGGTGGTTTTTTGCTGAAAATTCACTATTCAGAATTCTGGCAGGGCCGAGAAAATAGACTACACGATAGAATCTGTTATAAGTTAAGCAAAGAAGGAGTTTGGGAGAGATTTAGGATTGCACCTTAATCATTAATTGAAAATTCCTACCGACTTTCCTGCGAATACGCATTGTTTTAGGAGAAGTCTGGCAGCAACATTTGCATCCCAATCAGTATTGCCTGGAGAGACTTCATTTAAATCAAACCCAATGATTTTTCTTCCGCTATCAACAACCTTTCGAATGAGGTATACAGCCTCTGGATAAGATAATCCACCAGGTACCGGCGTGCCGGTATTTGGACAAAGAACTGGATCTAAGCCATCTATATCAAAGCTTAAGTATACTTTTTCGGGAAGAGAATTAATTATTTCAGCCACCTGTTTCGACCAACTTAGACCTTCATACTGAGCCGTCTTGAGTGCATGATCGAAGAACGTTTTAACTCTATGACCTTGAACATTCATGACTTCAACTTCCTCTAAGCAATAATCACGAATACCTACTTGTACCAAATGGCTTACTTGAGGGATCTGCAAGGCATTATACATAATTGAAGCATGCGAATAAGTAAAGCCTTCGTATGCCCTTCTTAAATCCATGTGAGCGTCTATTTGAAGGATTCCAAAAGAGCTATTTCTCTCTGCCAAAGCCTGAATGTAGCCAAGTGGAGTGCTATGGTCACCACCAATTAGTCCGCAAATTTTTCCAGAATCGAGGATTTTAGAGCTTTCATTTTTTACGAAATCTATCATCTTTTCACAAGCAGCGTTTATTTCCTCAATGGTTTGCAGATATTCTGAAGAGCTTGCTCCATTGGCAAGAGATTCGATATAAGTTTCCGCTTTTTCGCGGGATGACTTACTCAAGGCTCTGATTTCCTCATTAACCTCCTGCATGTAGATGCCTGATTTCCATGCTTCAGGAACATCACTATCGTGTAAATCAACTTGAAGTGAAGCTTCTAAGATTGCATCAGGACCATTGATTGTTCCGCCTCCATAACTTACGGTTACTTCCCAAGGGACAGGCAGAAGTACTATTTCGGATTCATCTTCTGTGAAAGGTAATCCGAAGATATTCAAGTCTGTTTGCCCAGGTCCGTTCGGATCGAAGGCCTCAATTTTTTTTGCTTTACTCATGAGGATTGAAGGTTGACGCAAAAATAAAAAACCCTCCTTGAGGGGAGGGTTTTTTATTTCAGAAAAGAAATTCTTATTTAACTTTTGTAGAAAGTTCGCTACCTGCTTTGAACTTAACTACTTTTTTAGCTGCAATCTTAATTTCTTTACCAGTTTGTGGGTTACGGCCTTTACGAGCTGCACGCTTAGAAACTGAGAAGGATCCAAATCCTACTAATGCTACACGCTCATCTTTTTTAAGAGCTGTTGTAGTAGCTGCGATAAATGCGTCAAGCGCTTTCTTTGCATCAACTTTTGAAAGTTCTGCATGTGATGCGATAGCATCGATTAATTCTGCTTTGTTCATGATGTTTTGGTTTTGAGGGTTTTACAAAATATTTTGTTGTTCTCTCTGAACAAATTTATTGGAAAAACATTCCCTTGCAATAGCTAAGCCCCTGAAACCCCTGATTTTGTTGATAAATCCACGCTTTTGTTAATAACTCCAGCCTGAAATGCCCGATTAGCTTGGGTTTGATGTGATTTTTCTGTAAGATTTATGGGTTTTTTGAATCATTCAAGTGTCATATCAGCTGATGATTTGAGTCCATTTAGGTATTCTTTGGCTAACATTCTCCGTTTTCCTGCAGGCTGAAGCTCGAGAATTTCAACTAAGCCATCTTGCATACATATATATATGTGATCTTTTTCTATAATTAAATCGCCCTTGTGAGAGGCACCTTTTTCTCTATTTGTTAATGCTGAACAATACAGCTTTATTTGTTTTTGCTCGACCCCTTCATTCAATGTTGCATTAACTCCAGGGTATGGACTTAGTCCTCGAATGAAATTATGTAGTTCTAATGAAAACATATTTTTATTAAAGCGACAGAACTCAGGGCTAAGTTTTGGGGCTTCTTTTAATTTACCGCTTGTTGGAGAAGCTTGAGGTTTTAATTCAAGAGTGTCATTTTCGAGCAGTTTTAAGGTCTCTGACATTAGTTTGGCTCCCTGAACCATCATTTCATCGTGAAGTTCACCTGCTGTGGTATCAATACCTATGGGAATTTCTTTTTGTAAAGCGATTGAGCCTTTATCAATCTCATGAATGAGTTTAAAGGTTGTTACCCCAGTGATTTTCTCACCTTGAATAATAGCATGGTTAATGGGTGCTGCTCCGCGATATTGAGGTAGAAGAGAGGCGTGTAGATTATATGTGCCTTTAGGTGGCATATTCCAGACTAGTTCTGGGAGCATTCTGAAAGCGACTACTACCTGAACATCGGCCTTTATTTCTTTGAGCATGTGAAGAAACTCTGGATTCTTGAGTTTTTCGGGTTTTAATACTGGAATGCCATGTTTTTCTGCAGATTCAGCAACTGCCGATTGCTTCATTTTTAGGCCTCTTCCCGAAGGTCTGTCGGGAGCTGTAACTACAGCGACCACATTAAATCCCAAGGCAATAAGTTCTTCAAGGGTTGCAACGGCAAAATCGGGCGTACCCAAAAAAACTATTCTCATGCTTGTTTCAGCTTTTTAGAACTCAGCATACCTTTTACTTCAGTGCCGATACCAATTATACTTCTGTAGTTTAAAGGGAATTCCAATAAGACATGAAGGAAGCTTAGCAAAAACAACCATTTTAAGCCTATCATATAGTCATAGGCGTAAATAGCTATAGAAATAGCCCAAATACTAACGATGGCGATAAGTGTATTCCGAGAAACTTTATGCCATTGTATAACAGAAGTCTTCGAAAACCAATTGAGGTAATGATAGGTGTAGGCAAATGCTATGAAACGCATAACCATAAATCCAGCTTGAGAGCTAAATATGATATTTGAATTCTCAAGGAAAGAAGCGCGGTTAAACTCTTTGAGTTCAGCAAGGCCAAATAAATTAATGAGTTGTCTGTTTAGTTCTATAAAACCAGTAAAACTTTGCTGAATGTAATCCAATGAAGCTAAAGGTTGATAGCCTGCCGGGACAAAGAAGAAACTCATCGCACAAAGTGCAAAAATGATAATGGATACAAATCCGAGGCGACTCTTACTTTTCAAGGCACCATAAATAATAAACAGGCCTGTGAAAATAAAGACGTGAATGATGGTAGGAAGATAAACTGCGAAAAAGTAATCGTAGAATGTAGAGTTTCTGAATAGCAAAGTTGAAAAAACGATGAGTATGGCACTTATAACTTTCATAGTTGGATCCTTAAAAACAACCATGGCTAAAGCCATGAGAAAGCCTAGGTATATTAGCCCGTTTGATACTCCATTCAATGAATCGGAGAGTCCTAAGAACCCAAGGGTAATCATTCCCGCCAGAATGGCGAGGAAGAGGTAATCATACTTACCTGTTGTAAAATATCCTTTCTTATGCAGCCAGCCTATTTCGGTGAGATAGTGCAAGGGGCCTAATACGGCATAAGAAAAAAGAAACAGTTCGAATGGGATAACGAATGCAATTGCGCAAGATATTATCATCAAGCCAATATTTGCTGCATCAATTCTTTCTACGGGTCTAAGTGCTAACATCGATTCAAAATTAACAGAAAAAGGAGTTTTTTGTTATGAATCATTTATAATAAGGTTCATAAAAGCGAAAATCCCGGTGAGCTTGCGCTACCGGGACCTTCGTTTCCCAAAATCAAACTAACCTATATTATGCAGTTACAGGTTCTGAACTAGTACCTTTCTTTGAAAGATCTGGCATTGCAGCCATTCTCTCGATAAGATCGGCAACCCGGTTTGAATAGCCGGATTCATTGTCGTACCAACCTACTACCTTCACTGTGTGACCCATAACCATGGTTAGGTCTGAGTCGAGAATACATGAATGTGGGTTGCCTACGATGTCAACAGAAACGATAGGATCTGAGGTATACTCAAGAATTCCTTTCATTGAATTTTCTGCTGCATTTTTAAAAGCAGCGTTGATTTCTTCAACACTAGCTTGTTTCTTTAATTTTACTGTTAAATCGGTCATAGAGCCCGCTGGAATAGGTATTCTTAAAGCGATTCCATCCAATTTACCTTTCAAATGTGGTAAAACCAGTCCAATAGCTTTGGCTGCACCTGTGCTTGTTGGAATGATTGATAAAGCCGCTGAACGGGCTCTACGTAAATCTTTGTGAGGAGCATCAACTAATCTTTGATCTCCTGTATATGCATGCACTGTAGTAAGAAGACCTGCTTCAACACCAAAAGCGTCGTCAAGTATTTTTACCATTGGAGCAGCACAATTTGTTGTACAAGAAGCATTTGACAATATAGTCTGGTTGTTTACCAGTATTTCATCATTAACTCCTAAAACAACAGTTTCAACATCTCCTTTTGCAGGTGCAGAAATAACAACACGCTTAGCACCTGCCGTTAAATGCTTTCCGGCAGATTCGGTATCTAAGAAAAACCCTGTTGACTCTATCACTACGTCAACGTTCAATTCTTTCCAAGGGAGGTTAGATGGATCTTTCTCGGCATAAACATTCATATGATGTCCACCTGCCTCGATAAAATCTTTACCTGTTGTTACTTCACCTGGAAATCTGCCATGAACAGAATCATACTTTAATAGGTGAGCAAGTGTTTCAACATCGGTTAGGTCATTGATAGCAACAACCTCGATGTTTGATTTATTTAGTATTGCCCGGAAACTGATGCGCCCAATGCGACCGAAACCGTTAATGGCAACTCTTATTTTCTGCATAAAGATAGAGTTTGAATTGTTTTGAGTGTCAAATGTACACTTAGAAAATGAAATACACAAATATAATTGGTGATTTGATGTTAAAAATTTATTAACAAATCACATTTGTTTACAAAATGATAATTTCCTGTTCAGGATAGTACAGAATCAAGAAAACTAGAATAAGTGCTTTTCGGCATGATATGAAGACCTGACTAAAGGTCCACTTTCAACATATCGAAACCCAAGTGATAAGCCGTATTCTTTGTACTCTGCAAATCTTTCGGGAGTAACAAATTCTTCAACAGGTAAGTGCTTTGGAGTGGGTTGGAGATATTGACCGAGCGTTAGAATATCAACTTTGTTTTCAGCAAGATCGCGCATTGTTTCCCTTATTTCCTCATCGGTTTCTCCTAAACCAAGCATAACACCAGATTTAGTTTTGCAGCCTCCTTCTTTGAGTCTTCTCAGTACTTCCAGACTACGATCATATTGAGCTTGAATTCTCACTTGGCGCGTTAGTCTTCTCACCGTTTCAAGGTTATGAGAAACAATTTCAGGGTTTACATCGATAATTCTTTGAAGATTATCCCATTTACCCATGAAATCAGGAATAAGGGTTTCTAGAGTGGTACCTGGACTTTCTTTTCTTATTGACTCAACCGTTTCAACCCAAATAATAGAACCTCCATCTTTCAGGTCATCGCGATCAACAGAAGTAACAACAGCGTGTTTTACCTGCATCAACTTAACAGAATTAGCCACTCTGGCAGGTTCCTGCCAGTCGACAGCGCTTGGCATTCCAGTAGAAACAGCACAAAAGCCACAAGAGCGGGTGCACACATTTCCCAGAATCATAAATGTTGCAGTTCCTGCACCCCAGCATTCTCCCATATTGGGACAATTACCGCTTTCGCAAATAGTATGTAGCTTATGTTCATCCACAAGTTTTCTAACTTGTGCATATTCTTTACCTGTAGGCAGTTTTACTCTTAACCAATCAGGTTTTTTTCTTTTAGGCTTCTCGATAATAACTTCTGTTTCTTTCATACTCACTTGTTCCATTTCTTCCCCATTAATATGCGGATGAAGAAGGTGAAAAAATAATTACTGTTGGGCGAAAAGGCCATCATTGGAATTGCTTTCGGAAAAACATCCAAGGTTGCACCTGTTTCAACCATTTTTAGTCGTGTTTGTTCTTTGCCGAATTCCAGATTAACCAAAAAACTGGCATAGAGTCCAGGATAAATTTGAAGCTCATTAATACCTCTTAAGACAGATGCTCTGCCTGAGATATTATCTGGATAGTGCTCAGCAGGGTCATACCTTTGTATTACCTCCTTCACGCCTATCTGATCACTAAATTCAAAAATAGTTAGGTAAACAGGCTTTACAAATGCCCAAGAAGCACCTGCATACCCAGCAAGAGAAATTTCAACTCCTCCTTTATCTCCTTTTGCATTTAAGGTTTTTTGCTTCCCGATACCCGTCCTTAGAATATTTACAGAATTCAATTTTCCATAAATAAAGCCTGAGTTATTATCACTAAAAGGATTTATTGACTTCACTTCTTTGGGGTGTCTCATGCTCAAAAGCTGAAAATCGCCCATTAAATAACTGTAGCCGCTAAGATTTTTACCATACCTGTAATTCACACCAATACCATTGGTATGGAGCATTATTCCATAGTGTGATATACGATTGTAGAGTATTCCTTTTTCCTCAACACCAACAATATCTTCAAATTCCTGCGATAGCAGAAATGAACTGAAGCTGCATGATACGAGCAAAATCAGAGCGAGGACGTGTTTTTTTAAGTATGTTTGAGGCATTCGTGCAAAGATACAACAGATTTACAGCTCCATGATAACGATTAGCTCAGAGTACTTAGGAAACCTAAGAACAAAACAAACGCATAATGCTTCAGGTAGCAGTTTTATGACTGATGCTCCATTAGATAACAAAGGCAAGGGTGAGTTGTTTTCACCTACTGATACGGTATGTGCAGCACTTTCTTCGTGTATGATGACTTTGATGGGGATAGCTGCCGAAGCGCATCATATTGATATTGAGCAATTAAAAGCTGATGTTACCAAGGTAATGGAATCGAACCCTAGGCGTGTGGGTAAAATAATTATTAGATTTTATCATTTTGCTCCTTCTCTTTCAGATCATCACAAAGTGATTTTAGAAAAAGCCGCGAGAACTTGCCCCGTTGCATTAAGCCTGCATGAAAATCTAATTCAGGAAATAAGTTTCGACTGGTCGGTTCAGCGTGAAAGCTGATTAGGAGAAACCATATTATGCGAGCTGTGTTCGCTAACCTTAC
Source organism: Bacteroidia bacterium (assembly GCA_040882555.1). Lineage (GTDB taxonomy): Bacteria > Bacteroidota > Bacteroidia > M30B66 > M30B66 > M30B66. The sequence goes on along the minus strand of JBBEBC010000080.1, from coordinate 16,899 downwards.
CGTTTTTGATGATAAGAAGCTGAGGCGATTCGTGGTCTATGCTGTAGCGACTAGCAATTTCATTACTGATAGATCTGTATTGGATTAAATCTAAATAGTAAATCGGAATCTCTGAAACGCCTTTATCTAGTCTATTTTTGGCCATAGAGCTAATGGAGCAACGAGTGCTATGTTTAAAAATAGCAATGCCTCCTTCTTCAGTAAAAGAAAGGGTATCTATCTCATTTAACTGAGAAACATCCTTCAATTGGATCCAATCCAACATAAAAAATTACGATTGCTTGACTATTTCTGCAGGAGTGTGTTTTCCATAAGCAGGACAATCAACTTTCTTGGCCCTGCAAGAAACCATCACAAAACTCAACAAAATGGCAAAAAGGAAAACAGATGCTATTTTTTTCATTCGTTCAAAATCCGGTCAAAATTAGCAAATAAATTACTTAAGACCTGATTTCTTTTTGAACTTCTTGTTTTTTACTATAAGCAGGACAATCAATCCTAGTTATGCAAGAGGTTAATCCGAATAGCATAGCTGCAAGCAGCAGAAGAGATAACGCGGATTTTTTCATTAATTTAAGAAATTAGTTTGGTATTTATCTGCCTAATAACGAAGTCTTTTAATTAAAGGTTACCTCAGGTAAACGAACCGCAAGCATCATTCAGTATGTTTGTTCTAAAGAAATATGATGAATAACGTTAATGCTAATGATGTTAAGATTGAAGCAGGCTGGAAAAAGGCATTGAGTGAGGAGTTCGCTAAACCTTATTTTTCAGAATTGAAATCTTTTTTAGTGGAAGAAAGAGGCAAGTACATAATTTATCCGCCCGGACCTTCCATTTTTGCCGCATTTAATCGTACTCCTTTCGATAAAGTGAAAGTCGTAATTATGGGTCAGGATCCTTATCATGGGCCTGGACAGGCTAATGGTTTATGTTTTTCGGTTGCACCGGGATGTAAACTTCCACCATCGCTTAAAAATATTTACAAAGAAATAACCGCCGATCTCAGTCAACCGATGGGCAATAATGGAGATCTTGGTTACTGGGCAGACCAAGGTGTTTTATTATTAAATGCAACCTTATCGGTAAGAAATTCTGCTCCGGCATCTCATCAAGGAAAAGGCTGGGAACAATTTACGGACAGTGTAATCCGTTTAATTTCAGAAAAGAAAAAAGGAATAGTTTTCCTTCTTTGGGGGAGACCCGCTCAGATGAAAGAAAAGTTAATAGATACTGAAAGGCATTATGTGCTTAAAGCCGCTCATCCTTCACCATTATCTGCCTACAATGGTTTTTTTGGTTGTCGGCATTTTTCCTATTGCAATAAAATGCTTGTAGATATGGGTAAAACCCCCGTGAACTGGAATATTCCATGATGAATTTTTCTTTAAAGCATCTCTTTGTTTTCCTGCTATTCTCAAGTTCACTCAATGGACAATCATTTTTCTTGGACGTAATTGAAGAAAGCGGGAAGGACTTACCTTTTAAACCTAAAACATCGCATGCTAGTGTTTTTGAGAGAAGGGATGCATTAAGAACGTATATCCTCCGACTTCAAGACGATGGTTTTCTCGCAGCTGGTGTTGATTCCCTTTCGGGGGATGAAACAAAGCAGACTGCTCACATATATTTAGGTCAGAAATTCAACTGGTCTAGTTTGTATCCATTGGATGTTGATGGGGCAGCACTTTCGGCTGCAGGCTACAAAAATAGGCTTTATAGCGACCGGCCTTTCAGGCTAGCTAGCACTAAAAAGATGATGCGGAAAATACTCCGCTATTATGAAAATCATGGGTATCCTTTTGCTAAAGTGCGGTTTGATAGCCTTGAAAACAAAGAGGGCTATCTCAAGGCTGGAATTCGTGTTGAAAAGGGTGAATTAATTAAAATAGATAGTTTAACTATCCGCGGTGACGCGAAAATAACAAACCGTTATTTATACAATTACATAGGTATTGAGCCAGGCGATTTGTATAATGAAAGCTTACTGGCAAGCCTTTCAACACGTTTAAAGGAATTGCCTTTTATAACTGAGCAACGTCCTGCAGAAGTGTTTTTACTAGATGAGGCGGCACTGATTAGACTTTATCTGAAAACTCGAAAAGCCAGCAATTTTAACGGAATCATAGGATTTCTTCCTAACAATCAAGAAACGGGTAAGCTTTTACTTACCGGTGAAGCTAATTTGAGGCTGAAGAATTCCCTCGGTAGAGGAGAATCAATTATAGCAGAGTGGAGAAGGCT
>JBBEBC010000080.1:0-14555 GCA_040882555.1 Bacteroidia bacterium | reverse complement strand
CAGGTGTATGATGGTTTAACGCTGAAGTCTTTACAATATACGGGCTTTGTTGATGCAGATTTTTTTATTCCCATACGTGAGCGATCCGTTTTTGTGCCAGGAATTCTAAGTGGTTTAATTGGAGGTGCCTCTATTTTTGAGAATGAACTCTACCGAATTGGTGGGAATAATACTTTAAGAGGTTTTGATGAAGAGTCCATTTTTGCATCAGCTTATAGTATTATTAACCTAGAATACAGGTATTTGCTAGAAGAGAACTCATTTTTATTTCTATTTGCCAACGGAGCTTATTATGAGAATTCTGCTGTGAACCGTGATGTTGTTGATAGGCCTTACGGACTTGGAGCCGGGATGAGTTTTGAGACTAAGGCAGGTATATTTTCTATCAGCTATGCGCTGGGAAGTCAATTCGGGAGTCCCCTAGAAACACGTACCGCCAAGGTTCACTTTGGAATTACCAACTTATTTTAGACCAAAAGCCAATTTGCCTAAAAGGATGAAACACTATTCTAAATAGCTTTTCTTTGCCACTTCAATTTTTCAATTCTATGCAATTCAAATCATCACAACAAATAAATTTACTTTCAATCGCCCTGCTGACAAGCCTTTTGGTGATTTCATGTAAGTCGCAGAAAGTATCTAAATCACAAAAAGATGCCATGGACGAGGCTATAGAAGCATCCATCGATTCAGTGGTTGAGTTGCCCGCAATTGATTTTGCAGATTTAGTAGCAATGGGTCAGGAGCCAGATGTATACAATCCTTCGGCTACCCGAAGAAATGATATCCTTCACACATCATTAGAAGTTAGCTTCGACATCCCTGCGCAGCGGTTATTCGGCAAGGCAAGCCTTAAAGTAAAACCTTATTTCTACCCTGTTGATTCGCTTATTCTAGATGCTAAAGCTTTTGATATCAAGAAAGTAGCTATAAAAAACGATAAGGGTAATTTGAAAGATCTTAATTATAGCTATAGCGATTACATGCTTAGAATAGCGCTGGATACTACTTACTACCGAAATCAGACGTATGATGTTTTTATAGAATATGTTGCTAATCCTAAGGACGTAAAAGCGGAAGGAAGCTCAGCAATTACTGATGCTAGAGGATTGTATTTCATTGATCCAAACGAAAAAGATCCAGAGAAGCCAACTCAAATCTGGACTCAGGGTGAAACCGAATCAAACTCATGCTGGTTTCCAACATTTGATAAGCCGAATGAGAAAATGACTCATGATATTAAGATTACTGTTCCTCAGAAATACACGACATTAAGTAATGGCTTGATGACAAAATCGGTTAAAAATTCTGATGGTACGCGAGCTGATACGTGGGAGATGAAGCAGCAGAACGCTCCCTATTTGGTAATGATGGCAATTGGAGAGTTTGCCATTGTTAAGGACACTTGGGGAAAGATTCCGGTTGATTATTATGTAGAGCCAGAGTTTGAAAAACATGCTAAAGCTATTTTCGGCAATACGCCGGAGATGATTCAATTCTTTTCTGATGCTCTAGGTGTTAAATATCCTTGGCCAAAATATTCTCAGGTAGTTGTAAGAGATTATGTATCAGGTGCTATGGAAAATACATCGGCTACTTTGTTCGGGGAATTTGTGCAACAGACTCCCGAAGAAATGATAGATCAAGATTATGAAGATGTTATTGCGCATGAGCTTTTCCACCATTGGTTTGGCGATTTGGTAACCTGCGAATCTTGGTCGAATTTGCCATTAAATGAGTCGTTTGCAACCTACGGTGAATACCTTTGGAATGAGCATAAATATGGACGTGACGCGGCAGATCTTCATCTTCAGAGCGATTTAAGTACTTATTTTGAAGAGTCTTATCAGAAGAAGGTAGATCTGATTCGCTTTAATTATGATAAAAGAGAAGATATGTTTGATCGCCATTCTTATCAGAAAGGGGGATGTGTTTTGCACATGCTTCGCAAAGCTGTTGGAGATGAAGCCTTTTTCGAATCATTAAAAACATATTTAACAGATAATGCCTATCAGCCGGCAGAAGTTCATCATTTGCGATTGGCTTTTGAGAAAGTTACTGGAGAAGACATGAACTGGTTTTTTAATCAGTGGTTTTTTGATAAAGGTCACCCAATGATTGATGTAAGTTGGGAATGGTTGGCAGAAGATTCGAGCATCAGTTTAACTTTAGAACAAACTCAGAATCTTGAAAGTACTCCCATTTACAAATTGCCATTAGTAATTGCCATGGGTGAAGGGCTTTCAACGCGCACAGAGAATATTGTATTTACGGAGCAAATGCAGACGTTCACCTTCAAGGCAGATAAAAAGCCTGATTATTTATTGGTAGATGCAGAACATCAATTGCTTGGTCAAATTACTCAGCAGTTTTCTCCTGATGAAGCAAGAGAGCTTTATTTACATGGGAGTTTGTACCGCGATAGATTTGAAGCTCTAAGTTATTTACTAGATAATGCCTCTGATCCAGGAGTTTCAGAAATACTGAAATTGGCTTTGAAAGATAAGTTCTGGAATATTCGTTCGTATGTATTAGAAAGGCTTGATGATCAAATTGCTCAAGATCCTGAAGGATATAAGTCCATTTTGATGCAATTAGCTAAGACCGATCCTAAGTCAACAGTGAGATCTCAAGCTATTAGAAAATTAGGATTTGCTGCATCAGAGCCAGCTGTTTTTGAGATTTTTAAGATGGCTATGAACGATAGTTCAGCAATGGTGAAATCGTCAGCTTTGGCCTCTATGTATGCTGGAGATGCTGAGAAGACTATTAAAATGATAGAACCTTTAGAGAAAACAGCAAAAGGAGATTTACTAACTTCTATTGCTGCCATCTATGCAGATGCTGCTGTGCCGGGGAAATTAGATTTTCTAAAATCGGCGTATGCTGGAATTAGTGATCCGAACGACAGATATATTTTTGTTCAGTTGATAGGTAGATATGTTATTTCTCAGGGAGAACCTTCAATCAGTCAATCAATATCATATTTTGAGGATGTAGCAACAAAATCATCGGCATGGTTTATTCGACTTTCAGGGATTCAGGTTTTGGCTGAATTACAAACTTGGTATGATTCGAAAGTTGATGAGGTGAGTTCTGAAATTCAGGAAATGATTCAGAAAGGAACTGCTGTTTCTGTTGTTCAAGACAAGGAAGTTGAGAAGACTGTTTATAAGAAGAAATCGACTGATATAAGTGTGATTATTGATACCATTAGGGAAACAGAGAAGGATCCGAATCTGACTCGGATTTTGTATATGTTTAGGTAAGCTAATCGCTTGAAGGGACTTTTATAGAAAGACATCAAAAAAGCAAAAATCCACTGTCGAACTATTCGTCAGTGGATTTTAATTTTATCAGATAACATTAGATTTATCTATTATCTCCATCGAGCAAATTCCCAAGCCCGCCTAAAATACTTCCTTCTTCTTTTCCTCCTCCACGATTTTGCGGAGCATATCTAAGAACTCTTCCTGCAAGTCTGCTGAAAGGAAGCGATTGAATCCAAACTTTACCAGGTCCGGAGAGAACAGCGTAAAAGACACCTTCTCCACCGAATAAGGTGTTTTTAATTCCTCCAACGAATTGGATATCGTAATCTACTTCTTGCGTGAAGGCTACAATACATCCGGTATCAATTTTAAGTTTTTCGCCGGGTTTGAGTTCTCTTTCAATGATAGTTCCGCAAGAATGGACGAAAGCCCAGCCATCTCCCTCAAGTTTTTGCATAATAAATCCTTCACCACCAAATAAGCCAGTGCCGAGCTTTTTTTGGAATTCAATACCGATAGAAACACCCTTTGCAGCGCAGAGAAAAGCATCTTTCTGACAAATAAGCTTATTGCGGTGCATCGTTAAGTCAAGAGGGATGATTTTTCCGGGATAAGGAGCTGCAAATGTGATTTGTTGTTTGCTGTTGCCTTCATTGGTGTAAACAGTCATAAAAAGGCCTTCACCAGTAAGAACGCGCTTTCCAGCGGAAAGAAGTTTCCCCCAGAGACTCTGTTCTTGAGCTCTACCATCTCCGAAAACGGTGTCCATTCTTATGTGTTGATCCATCATCATAAACGAACCAGATTCAGCAATAACTGCTTCCTGAGGATCTAGCTCAATTTCTACACATTGCATTTCTGATCCTAAAATGCGGTAGTCTATTTCGTGAGAGTTCATTTTTATAGATTTTTCGTTGCAAAGGTAAAAATGAGAAGAGAATGATTTTATTTTTCAAATAAAAAAGGCCGGTAAAACCGGCCTTAAGAATTAGTTGTTGAGCATTACTGGCATTACCAGCATCAGTAGGTCTTCGTCCTTATCTGAAGTATCAGTGTCTGGGAGCAAGATACCAGCTCTATTCGGAGCGCTCATATGAAGATGAATTCTCTCTGTTTCTAAATTACTCAGCATTTCAGAAATGAACTTAGAATTGAATGCAATATCCATGTCTTCACCTTCGTATTGACAAGGTAGGCGTTCAGTTGCCGAATTTGCGTAATCAGGGTCTTCTGCTGTTAATTGAAGTTCGCTGCCATGAATAGACAGTTTCACTTGATTGGTACTTCTGCTCGAAAAAATAGCAACACGTCTAATCGAATTCATTAAATCCTGACGGGCCATTGTAAGTTCAAAAGGATTTTCCTTTGGAATTACAGCTTCGTAATTTGGATATCTGCCTTCGATGAGGCGACAAATAAGAATGATATTATCGAATGTGAAAGAAGCATTTTTAGCATTGAATTTCACACCAACATTTCCATCGAAATAACCCAGCAGGTTTTTCAATAGATTAAGTGGTTTTTTAGGAAGTATGAAAGAAGCATCTTCTTCCGCTTTCACATCATTTCTTCTGTAGCGCACTAATCTATGAGAATCAGTAGCTACCATAGTCATATGATCAGGACCAACCTGCATGAAAACGCCTGACATAACTGGACGAAGGTCATCGTTGCCAGTCGCGAAAATAGTCTTATTTATTCCGCTGAAAAGTATTGAAGCGTCCACTTCAAAAGCTGAAGAATCTTCAATTTCAGGAAGTCTAGGGAATTCTTCAGGGTCATGACCGGCTAGCTTATACTTTCCGTAGCCTGAAGAAATTTCAATACCATAGTTCTCTTCGTTAATAAGGAAGGTTAAAGGCTGATCAGGGAAGCTTTTCAAAGAATCCAAAAGCATTTTTGCAGGAATTGCAATTCTTCCTGGCTCAGATGCTTCAGCCTTCATAATGGTGCTGATTGTATTATCAAGGTCTGAGGCAAACACTTTAATTTGCCCTTCTTCAATTTCAAATAAGAAATCCTCCAAAATAGGCAAGCTGCTATTATTCGCTAAAACACCAGAGATAGCCTGAAGTTGCTTTAACAGAGAGGTGCTGGAAATGATAAATTTCATTAATCTTAATTTTTAGGGGGCGTAAATATAGGGTATTGAACTCAATTCCATTTCATGCTTTGAGTTCAAATAATTTTTGATTTTTGAAAGCCTTAATTTTGTTTGCCTTCTAGCCAAGAACGAGTTTTCAACACCCGGTCAAATTGGAAAAACTGAATCAGCACAAAGTCTTTCCCATTTACTAAGCCATATAAGCGATCAACATCATATTCCTGATCAGGAACAGTGAGTAAGTCAGATACAGGACCAGGAGATTTCCGATGAAAGCCTTTTACTTCGTTAACGATTCCATTTTTATCGCTCACTTTAATAATAGCAAATGGCTGGGATGCTAAAATTGAATCTTTTTGAGCTTTTGGAAAGTTTGGCACTACAACGTACTCATAACCAATATTCCTAAACTCATTCAAGTATTGCATTCCTCTTAAAGTATCTAGGTTAGGCGAATATGAGCTGCTTCCAGGAGTGCTGCTCATTTTAACTTCTTTACCATCGTAGGTTAAATCAAAACCTTGCATCGGAACTTCCGGATATCTAACCTGAACAGAACGAATATCACGGTAATCATACCTGAAAATGGCTGGATCTCTCCAAATATCCTCATCAACAATAAAACGTGATTGCAGAAATCCTCGGTGACTAGGAATATGAACTTCAAATGGTGCCGAGGAGTTTTCTAGCAACATGTAAGTGCCAAGTTTATCTACTGATTCTGTGCCTACGTACAATGTTTTAATTAGTCGACCATTTGAGAAAACTTCCACTTTCTTTTGAACGGGTCCGGCTAGATCTCTCAATACTTTTGGCTCAAGCGATTTAGCTACAGGGTTTCTCACCTTCATCTTATTGAACGTTTGAAGTAGCGTATTCATCGCATCCGGCCGAACGGGATACTTATTATTCACTTTCCATGAGGTTGGACTGATTCTATCTAGAGTGGAAGAATTGCCATTTTTATCAGCAATGAAAATCTTATCAATGCTCGCTGTATCTTCAATAGAGAAGTTTTGTAATTCACGACCTAAGGTACTGGATGATTGTGTAAAAATAAACCAAGAAATTCCAGCAGCTAACACCACTACTAAAATCAGCAGTATCCTGTTTTGTTTCATTATTTATTCGTTTTGGATTTACTGAAATGCCTTCTTCTTAGAGTTATTACTAGAACACCTGCCATGAGTATCAGTGCAATTGGGAAGGCCACATTTTGCATTTGTATCATTGTTCTTGAAGCTTTTATCTTGGCTTCGTCGAGTAACCGCAATTGCACATCGCGTGAGCGAACAGCAATTAACCCAGAATCATCACATAAATAATTCATACAATTAAGTATGAAGTCACGATTTCCGAAAAGCTCACCAGTGTAGCGATCGTAACCCATCGGAATGAGTTGCCCATTAGAAGCATTTACTCCATTTTTAATTACATCACCATCACCAACAATTATCATAGCCGTAGGCTTAGCACTTTCTTCTAGAAAGCCAACCTCACCTGAAGCTAGCAGAGAAGGGTTTAGTCTGTTGCTGTAAATAGATTTGAACTTTCCTTCAAGTAAAACTGCCAGTGGTAATCCCGATTTTGGATATTGCCGAGGGTCTGCTTCTTCTCTTAAAATATTGAGGGAAATTCTTGCTGGAGTATTGATATCTCTACTTCTTTTAGAAGATCTCAAAAGCACTGTTTTTTTAATTCCGGGTGCATCAACCGTGTCGATGGTACTAGCAAATTCAAATCGAGTTGCATTTAGGTTGTTTACAACCGGATGTTTGCTGTCTGGTAAGCTTAGTACAAAGTAAGGCCAGCGTTTAGGTTCAAATCGAGGTTGATTACCAACTCTTCCCACTACAAGTGGAATAACAGAAGCCCTTAAATCGGCAACAAGGTTGGAATTAACTCGGGCTCCGTATTTAAACAGCTGGTCATCAAGGTTTAAATCGAGAGGATAGACCAGTTTTGAGCTGTAAATGCTTAAGCTGTCCATATCTGCTTTAACGCGGTCAATAAGCCAAAGTACTTTCCCTCCACGCATGATATATTGGTCGAGAATGAACTTATCTTTTTCAGGAATTATTTGCTCTGGCTTAGCAAGTACAATTGCCTTAAACCTTGGGATAAATCGAATAGAATCTCCTTTATCAACCCGTAAAACTAAACTAGTGAGGTTTGAATCGATAGTAACTCGTTCAACAGAATAATACTCTTCGAGAGCAAGAGTGATATCTTTTGTAGCAATTGAATCAAGCTCTCCGTGCCCATCGATAAAAGCAATGCGAGGTTTTACAACAGTTTGAAGCTTCCTGATGACATTGGTAATTTCGTATTCAAGATCATTCACAGAGCGGTTTATTAGCTGCTCTTCGTTTGCATAAGTTTGGGTTCTAAGCAGCTGCAATGGTAAAGTCCTCCCGCGATAGCGGACAACAGCACCTGGCCAAAGTAGGCTCTGAGAAACGCCTGATGCTTTTTCTTCAACAGGATTGGTATATAGAAGTCCATCTTCAAGAAGCTGGCGATAAACGGCCTTTTGTTCTTGTTCAGAGCTTGCTTGCGATGGGTCAATGAATTCGTACTCAATAAATGAAGAATAAGCCCTGAATTCATCGAGCATTTCTTTGGTTGAATTTCTGAGGCTTTTGTAATTGGCGGGAAGTTCGCCTTCGAGATACACTTTGAAGTAAACAATATCATCAAGATTTTCGAGCAATTGAATTGTTGCCGGATTTAGTGTGTATCGTTTTTCAGAAGTTAAATCGAGCCGAAAAAAGCTAAATGATCCCGCAATATTCAAAAGAACAAGCACGATGATGATGAGCAATAAGTTGATTATCGCAACACGTTTTCTTTTACCTGAAGTATTCTTTGCTGACATAAATCTACCAGGTTCTGCTCAGTAACTTAAAACGGGTTAAGGCAAGGAAGAAGAGCGTGAAACTTCCAAAATAGATAACATCACGACTATCAATCACGCCACGGCTCATAGATTCAAAGTGTTGGTTAATGCCTAAATTGAAAATAATCACATCAACAGGTTTGAATACTTCAAGTCTTGCCAAAGAATCAAATCCTGCGTAGCAGAAAAAGCAAAGAAAAAAGGCGAGAATAAATGAAACTATCTGATTATCAGTGAGAGAGGAGGAGAATAGTCCAATTGAAACAAATGCGCCACCCAAGAAAAGTAGTCCTGCATAGGAGCCCCAAGTACCTCCCGAATCAACGTTTCCAGGGGGATTGCCTAAGGATTGAAGACTAAAATAATACACAACTGTGGGTGCTAAAGCAACAAGCACGAGTAGAAGTCCTGCGAGGTATTTAGCAAAAATGATTTGCCATTCGCTTAAAGGGCGTGTTAGCAGAAGCTCGATTGTTCCTGTTCTTTGTTCTTCGGCAAAAGAGCGCATGGTGATTGCCGGAATTAAAAACATAAACACCCAAGGAGCAAAAACGAATAGTGTTTCAAGGGATGCGAAACCTGCATCGAGAATATTGAAATTGCCCGGGAAAACCCAAAGAAATAATCCCATTGCAAGCAGAAACACAGTAATAACACTGTATCCGATGAGGGAACTTAAGAAACTGTTTATTTCTTTACGAAGTAATGCAATCATTTATTTCCATTTATGGAAGCGCCAAAATTACATGTTTTTATGGGGGAAGTACAACAACAGAACAAAGAGCTTATCGTAATATTCCACAGTTGATTGTGGATTGATTCATTGCAGGCGAATAAATACGATGAAATCAAATGATAAGTTTGCAGTAAACTCAATGAATATGAAGATTATTGCCAGCCTTGGTATTTTGCTTTTCTCTTTAACCGCAATTGCCCAAAAAAAGACAGGCCGATTGGAAATGCTTGATCCTTATGCATTTAATACCAAGCTGATTCATATGTTAGGCACTTTAGTAGATGTTCGTTCGCCCGATGAATTTAACCTTGGTACGATTAAGGGAGCAAAAAATCTTGAATGGGAATCGCTTGAGTTTAAAGAACAAGCACCAAATATTGCTAAATACAAACCAGTATTTCTTTTTTGTCAAGGCGGGTATCGCTCAGGTGAAGCTGCTACCTGGTTTTTAAAGAATGGTTTCAATTCGGTAATTATTCTAGAAAACGGTTACGATGCTTGGAAAGCATTCGGATTTCCAACAACAGAAAAAGAAGAAATTGAGCATCAGGCTCCGGGAAGTTACGATCCTGAGAAATAAAAAAAGGGCTTCAATTGAAGCCCTTTTTTATGAATAAAATGAAAATTAATTCAATTCAAATCTGTCTAGATTCATCACTTTATTCCATGTTGCAACAAAGTCGCGAATGAATTTCTCATTAGAATCTTCACAAGCATAAACTTCAGCTAGAGCGCGCAATTCTGTATTAGAACCAAAAATTAAATCAGCTCGTGTTCCTGTCCAAAGTTTCTGTCCAGTTCTACGGTCAGTTCCTTCGAAAACATATTGGTCATCAGAAGTTGCTTTCCACGTAGTGCCAAAATCAAGTAGGTTAACGAAGAAATCGTTCGTTAGCGTTTCTGGACGCTTTGTGAAAACACCGTGCTGTGAGTTATCAGAATTCGTGTTTAAAACCCGCATTCCTCCAATAAGAACAGTCATCTCAGGAGCAGTAAGAGTTAAAAGCTGTGATCTATCAATCAACAATTCTTCAGCTGAAACTTTATGCTTAGGCTTAAAGTAGTTACGGAAACCATCTCCAGCAGGCTCTAAAGCTTCAAATGATTCAACATCGGTATGTTCCATAGTTGCATCTGCTCTTCCGGCAGTAAATGGAACTTTGATGTCATGACCAGCATTCTTAGCTGCTTTTTCAACACCAGCGCAACCTGCAAGCACAATTAAATCTGCTAGAGATACTTGCTTTCCATTTGATTGCTTTTGATTGAAACTGGTTTGAATGGCTTCAAGTCCTTTTAAAACTTTAGCTAATTGAGCAGGATTATTGGCTTCCCAATCTTTTTGAGGAGCTAAGCGAACTCTTGCTCCATTTGCACCACCTCTTTTATCAGAACCTCTGAAAGTAGAAGCTGAAGCCCAAGCTGTTGAAACTAATTCTGAAACAGAAAGTCCGGACGAAAGAATTTCAGATTTTAAAGCTGATATATCACTATCATTAATCAATTCATGTCTTACTGCTGGAATTGGATCTTGCCATATGAGGATTTCACTTGGTACTTCTGAACCTAAATATCGGGCAATTGGACCCATGTCGCGGTGAGTTAGCTTAAACCACGCTCTAGCAAATGCATCGGCAAACTTGTCAGGGTTTTCGTAAAAATTCTTGGAAATCTTGAGGTAGGCAGGATCTTCTTTAAGAGCAAGGTCGGTTGTTAACATAAACGGAGCATGCTTAAGAGCAGGATTGTGTGCATCAGGCACTAAACCAGCGCCAGCACCATTTTTTGGTCTCCACTGTTGAGCTCCTGCGGGACTTTTAAACAACTCCCATTCGTATTCAAAAAGGTGAGTAAAGTAGTCATGACTCCATTTTGCTGGAGTTGTTGTCCAAGCACCTTCAAGTCCGCTGGTGATTGTATTTTCAGCGTTTCCGCTGCCAAGCGTATTTCTCCAACCAAGACCTTGTTCTTCAATGCTTGCACCTGCCGGCTCTGCGCCAACATATTGACCAGGATCACCTGCTCCATGTGTTTTTCCAAAAGTGTGACCACCTGCAATAAGAGCAACTGTTTCTTCGTCATTCATGGCCATACGACCAAAAGTTTCGCGAATATCACGTGCTGAAGCTTTAGGGTCAGGGTTGCCATTAGGTCCTTCGGGATTCACGTAAATTAGCCCCATTTGAACAGCACCTAAAGGATTTTCCAGCTCCCTATCTCCTGTATATCTTTTATCTCCTAGCCATTCGCTTTCAGAACCCCAGTAAACATCTGCTTCTGGTTCCCAAACATCTTCTCTTCCACCTGCAAATCCGAAAGTTTCGAAGCCCATTGATTCAAGGGCAACATTTCCTGCAAGTACCATTAAATCGGCCCAAGAAAGTTTTTTACCATACTTTTTTTTGATAGGCCAAAGTAAGAGGCGAGCTTTGTCTAGGTTGGCATTATCAGGCCAGCTGTTAAGAGGAGCAAAGCGCTGAGTTCCAGAGCCTGCGCCGCCTCGACCATCGGCAATACGATATGTTCCGGCGCTATGCCATGCCATTCTGATCATAAAAGGACCATAATGACCATAATCTGCTGGCCACCAATCTTGAGAATCTGTCATTAATTTAGTTAAGTCACTCTTAACTGCCTTTAAATCAAGCTTTTTGAACTCGTCGGCATAGCTGAATTCGTTTTCCATTGGATTGGAAAGGGATGAATTCTGTCGAAGAATATTTAGTTTCAATTGATTAGGCCACCAGTCGCGGTTTGAAGGACCGTTACCTGCAGCTTGGTTTAAAGTTCCACCTAGAAAGGGACATTTACTTTCGGCGTTCATATTGTAGGCGCCAATTTTAGGATCTGCTGTGTTTTCCATTTAATATTTAATTTAACAATGAGGCAAAAGGTGTTTTGAATTTTATGTATTCGTTAATTTTAAAACATGTTATTCTGCTAAAGCAGGATGAGATTATAAGTTTCAAAAAGTTGGACAGGGAAAAATTATCTTTAAGAAGTTTCAACGGTCTAAATCCACTAAAAATGATGCGTTTAAAAATTTATCTAACTTAATTTCCGACTTTTTTATTCTTCAATTGTGGTCATTCAAAATGCTCCAATAAAGATACTTTTTTATGGGATGATGCAAAGATGATTGCTTTCTATCCATAAACCAAATTGAATGTATTTATGTTACTATAGATATTATCTATATTTGTAAATGACTTTATCTCAATTAGAATATGTGCTCGCGGTTGACAAGCATCGCAATTTTGCGCGAGCAGCGGATGAGTGTGGAGTAACGCAACCAACATTAAGCATGCAGCTTAAAAAGCTGGAAGGAGATTTAGGAATTATGTTATTTGACAGGAGCAGACAACCTGTAGTTCCAACTTCGGCAGGAGAGCGCATTATGGAATCGATTAGGGAAATGCATCAGTTGAGCAAACAGATTAAGATCATTGTGAAGGAGGAAGTTTCTGAAGTGAAAGGAAAGTTGAGGTTGGGGATCATTCCAACGATTGCTCCCTATTTATTGCCTTTGATGCTCCACCGGCTTCAAAAGGATTATCCTTTTGTTGAACTTGAAATAGAGGAATTGAACACCGAGTCACTCATTGCCAAGCTTAGAAAAAATGAATTGGATGCAGGTATTGCAGCTACACCGCTTGATGAAGCTGGTATCATTGAAAAAGAACTCTATTTTGAACCTTTTGTGGCTTATGCATCAGAATCTCATCCGCTGCTTAAGCTAAAATCACTCAATATCAAGGATATTCCCTTAGATGAACTATGGTTATTAGGCGAGGGACATTGCTTTAGAGATCAGGTGATGAATTTGTGCAGAAAGCAAAATCAATTGCCTAATCATTCAATGATACAACTCAAGGCAGGAAGTATAGAGACATTGCAACGCTTAGTGGAATTTCATAAAGGAGTAACCTTATTGCCTCAATTAGCCATTCAAGGTTTTGGGGATGAAAAAACGCAATTGCTGAGGTATTTTAAATCTCCAGAACCAGTGAGGCAAGTCAGCCTTTTAAGCCGTAGGCATGATTTGCATAAGCCTATTCTCGAAGCACTGAAAAAAAGTATATTGGAATCAGTTCCTAAATCTTTCCTCAAAAGAGATAAGCAGGAAATTATTCCCTTATAATTCATTTGCAACTTGCAAAGCATCGAGTTTTCAGGTAATGAAAAACTGTTTACTTAGTTCCCATCCGTGCAATCCTCATTGCTTTAATATTTTAAAAGGAGACTCCTGCTTTTTATTGGCTCTGATACAATTACTATTGAGGTAGAGAATATAGATTTCTCTTTAGGCGAGGATGTTACTGTAACGGCCGAATCTTAAGTTATTTCTGCCTCACTTCCAGGAACTTATTTCTGGAATACAGGTGCTCAAGGCCCAAGCATTACCGTGACTCAAAGTGGTACATACGATGTTTCCTATATCGCACCTTCAGGATGCATTTATACTGATGAAATTTCAATAGCGCTGCTTCCCATTGGGATAAATGATTTAATGCTGGAGAATCTTCGCATCTCACCAAATCCATTCACCGATTTACTGCAAGTAAAAGGCTTAGAAAAACCAATGGCTTATGTTTTAGCTGATATTCAGGGCAGAATTCTTATTTCTGGAAACCTACAGTCAGGTGATGTAATAAACACTTCCACTCTTAAAAGTGGCTATTAAGTTTTAAAACTCCTTTCGGAGGAAGGTTATTTGGAGTCCTTCCGGCTAATTAAAACCAATTAAACTTAAGCAATAAATTAGAGGTATTTAGTGAACTTTATTGAGTTAGACAGGTTAGGTTTGCAGTGAATTTCTTGTCATGAAACGATACCTTCCAATACTTATCCCGATAGGGATAATACTTGCACTCATTATTTACTTTGTAAATTCAGGCCAATCGGCCGATTTGTATAAGCAGCTACCAATTGTAGGAAACCACAAGCTTGACACTGTTTCGCTTGAGAATGGTGCCATTCGAATTGATACCATTTTTCATAGTATTCCAGACTTTAGTTTTACCAATCAAGATGGAACTCAGACTACTCAAGCAGATGTAGAAGGTAAGGTTTACGTCTGCGATTACTTCTTCACCACTTGTCCAAGTATTTGCCCAGTGATGTCAAAGCAGCTCGATCGGGTTTTTGATGCATGGCAAGACAATGATGATGTGATGATACTTTCTCATACCGTTGATCCTGACACGGATACTCCCGAACAGCTAAAAGATTATGCATCAAAATTTGATGCTGATCCAAAACGTTGGATTTTTCTAACAGGAGATAAAGAGGCGCTTTACACACAAGCAAGACAAGGCTATTTATTGGATGCTGCTGAGAGCTTTGGTGGGGATGAAGATTTTATTCATACCCAAAACTTTGCATTAATCGACAAACACCGTCGAATTCGTGGCTTTTATGATGGCACCGATGAAAAAGAAGTAAACCAACTTATAAAGGACATCTCCTTTCTGCTAAAAGAGCAATAAAAAACGCCCTTCGACAAGCTCAGGACGCTTTAATTATAATTGGAACGAAAGTCCT
>JBBEBC010000079.1:0-30221 GCA_040882555.1 Bacteroidia bacterium | reverse complement strand
GTGAGTCCATTCTTTTTGCCCAAATAAATTTCACCTTCAAACCATTCTGAATCCATAATGGATTGATCTTGTAATTTGAATAAAAGATTCAAATTCTCATCATAAACACCATTTCTATGAATTGATATTGGTTTTTTGTTTGGGTTGTCTGAAAACTTGAGGAAACAAATATTGCTCTCAAGGCTTTGAATATTTAAGTCTTCTCTGATAGGTTGTCCTTGAAATAAAACTTTATCGTTGTATTTATAATAACTGAGAACTCCATGTGTGCATGCATTTCCAACAACTGTTATTTGGCCATTATAGTATTTGTAAATACCTCCGGAGTACCCACCGATATAGAGCATCGTATCGCCAAACACCAAAAGGTCTGTAATGTAGTCATCATCTTTAACTGCAATTTGTTTTAAATCAAGGTCGCTATAGTAGAAAACTCCAGATTCTAAAGTTGTAATCCAAGCACCTCCGAAATCGTCAACAAAATACTTTGTACAAGATTTTCCCTCCAAAATATTTTGAACAAAAGCTCCCGATTGAGTATATAAATCAATACCTCCGTGTATGGATGCCAACCATACTAGATTATTAGTTAAACCTACATCTATGTCGAGATTATTAGTTTGTATAGATATCTTACTTCCACTTTTATAAATAATATCCAAACCAAAATTATAGGCTAGGCATAATATTGAATCAGAATAACTCCAAGAAAAATTGGTGGAATTTTTATATGGAAAGCTCTGTAAACCTCCTTCGTCTTTGTTAGATATATAGGCGAAACTTGTCTGGTCCACAATAAAAAAGGGATTCTTACTTTTCTCTCCATTAAATAAATTATTTGTTAAATTTCCATTACTGGTGATCTCTATAAAACCATAACTACGTTTAAAGAATACTTTTATTGATCCATCACTTAGTAATTGAAATTTCAAAGGGTCTTTCTCTCCCAGAGAGGTCAATTGCTTATTGTGCCTGTAAGGATGAATAATTAATGAATCTTCGTGAAAAAAGTAAAAACTATTTCCAATAGATGAGCACCAAACATATCCATCTTTCTATGGGAAAAAGTGATTTATTCTTGTATCGTTTAAACCCTCATTTTTGCCATAATTCTTAAATGATTTCCCGTTAAAAGAAGAAATACCTCTATCTGTTCCGAACCATATCAAGCCATTGTTATCTTGATGAACATCGTATACTTGAACACTTAATAACCCATCTTTTGGGGTATAATTTATGGAAATTGGCTCTTGAGATAATAAAATAACTCCTGAAAATAAACTAAGGAATAATGAAAAAGCTCTTGCAGTTCTTTTAAGCACAATTGAAAGATGATTTAATGAATTCAAAACACACCTGTCCAGAACGAATTAAAATAAGGCAAAAAAAGGAGCTGGTTAGAATAAAATCTTTTTTGTTCAGATCGTTTAACTAAAGTAAGCCACTCTTTTTCGAAAATTATTTTATTTGCGCAGATGCTCTAAAAGAGGAGAAGAGGTTCTTTCAATAAACATATTGAAAAACTTGAGTCGAATAAACACAGTAAAGGAAACAATATTTGGCAGCGCTTTTTGACGAAGGTTATCAGACAGAATTAGTGCCTCAACAAACACACTCTCTTATAACAATAACCTTTTCTTTTTCAAACTCATCAAACGCACACCAGTTATTTGATTGGCAGCAATTGCTTTGGGCTCGAGAAGTGCATAGATGGTATCTGCTTTATTTGGCTCTCCATTAACCAAATTGTATTGGTAAGCTAATAAATAACTGTAGAAAAAAAGTGAATCTGACTTTTCCTCATTGTTTTCATTTTCGAGTAATACTTGTAGCAAGAAATCGGAGAACTCAAAAGAATCAGGATTAAAATCATACTCAACGAGGTAATTACATCCTCGCTCCTTTCCTCCTCTTTTTAGCTCAATTTCAAATTGAACTTTAAATCCGCCGTATTCGGCGAAAGAATTTGAGATTATGAAACAAGAAAAAACGAGGATAAAGAATATTCTCATAGCTTATTTATAAAATCGATAACTTTTTGTTTTGCATCAACTTTAGCTGCATTATCACCCACTTGAGTACCGCCAAATGAATATTCATACTCTTTTTCTCCCAGCCTAATTTCTCCAGTTCTTTGATCTGTATCAGACTCTGAATCGGGATTTGATGAGATTAAATGTCCGGCATTTTCATATTGAAGGTTTTGAATATTAAAGTTAAATCCATTGGACTTAGCCCTTGTTTCAATTTGATTTGCCATTTCAGACGAAGGCCAAACTTCATCAGATTTGCCTGAAATAAGTAAGATTGGTCCATTTACTTTTTCGACTTGAATTTCAGCTGTGCGGCTAGAATCTTGCGATTCTAATCCTTTTTTCCAGTATTCTATTGTATTAATGATTGATTCATCTCCCCCCTTTATTTTCTCCATTTTAATAAATGGGATTGGATTACCATTTAAAGTATAGCTTGGTAAAATCTCATCAGAACTGTAGGGTAGGACTGTATTGGACCAAACCACTGACCCGGGAGCATAAGCAATTACACCATGTATTAAGTTGGGATAAACAGATGCTAAAAGCAATGCTAATTCAGCATTGCGAGATGCACCCATAATTAGAATTTTATTCGCATTTACCTCTGGTTTTTTACCAAGCCAAGAGATGGCTTTCTCGAAATATTCCAAAGGATAGACTTCTGGAAGGTTCGGGTTTCCTGAAACCCCTAAGAAAGGCAAAGAGAGAGCTACATGACCTTGCTTAACAAATTGATCGCCCCAGTAATGCGCCCAGTCACCACCTCCAAGAACTATAACCGTGGTCTGATTCTTAGCTTCCGCTTTTGCAAAAATTTCACCTTGAAATCCATCCTCATTAATTCTTTTGGGTTTAAAACCATCAAAAAGAATTGAATCTGCAATAAAATAGGCTGCAATTAGAAAGATAGGCACTCCAATGAGTAAAAATATTCTCTTCATTCTTCACAATACTTAATAATTGACATTGCTAAACTAGACCATTGAAACAAAAGGTTAGTCAAGTGACTTCGATTCTAATTTCATTAATCGTGTTTTACCCAAATTAGCTTTTGAGTATCGTATCCGATTTCCTGAGCCTTAGCGATGAACTTGCTCTTTACATTTTCAGGGATTGATTTTTCTTTTGAGAGAATCCACAAGTAATCGAGGCTGCTTCCAGCTATTAGTGCATATTGGTAATCGCCTTCCAGGCTGATGACATTATAACCTGAGTAGAATGGGCCAAAAAACGAGACTTTAAGCATGCCCGTATTTTCATCTTTGGCAAATTTTGCTTTGCCGATAGCTTTGGTCCATTTCTTTTTTACGTAGTTATAACCTTGGTTAACAACCTTGATTTTTCCATTTTCTTTGAGTGAATATTCGGCCGTGGTATTATTCAGGTCTCTTTCGAAACGGTAATCAAAGCGAGCAATTTCATACCATTTACCCAAGTATTTTTCTTTTTTAAATGGCGAAACCGCTGCAGCTCCACCTGGTATCGATGAGCAAGCACTAAAGAAGGTAATCATAGTAGCTATAAGTATACAATTAATGGCTTTTTTTATATCCATGTTTATCGATAAATTATTTCTTTTTATAAAAACTGATTGCACTTGAGTTGATTTATTTTCACTTAAAGTTATAATCATTTGCGGTAGTATGGACCTTTTGCTTTTATTATTAAAGTGGATGCGGTGAAAACAACGGTCGACAAATTTTAATACTTTTCTTCGGCAGAGATTTAGCTTTCTTTGGCAACTTTAGTGAATAAATGGAACAAACAAATTTTGAACGAATGATTCAGTTGGCTGAGGATGTTTTTGCAACAAAAGATGATCCTGATCAACTGGATGTGAATGAGCAGGTGATTGAGCGTTTACTAATGATTCATCCCAATTCGGTATCAGAATATGACGATGGAAATGGCCCTGTAGCTTGGTTGATTCTTATTCCAAGTACCAAGGAATTGATGAACCAGTTTTTTAACAAAGAAATTTCCGAAAAAGTCCTTTTTCTAAAAACGAAAATTGGGGAGAAGTATGATTCGGTATATCTCTGCTCAGGTTTGGTTTTACCTGAATACAGAAGGAAGGGAATTACAAAAGAATTAGCTAAGAAAGCGCTTGCTGAAATAAGGAAACAGCATGAAATTAAAAGTTTAGTTGCTTGGCCATTTACAAAGGAAGGAAATTTAGCGTCTGAAGATTTAGCAAGATACCTTGGTCTTCCATTACTATTAAGACAGAGTTAAGGAAGCTATTTATAAATGAAAGATTAACTTTTATGACAGGCAGAATTCATGGCTGAGCGATTGCCTACTTGCACTAGGCAGGCAGCTAGGTGCCGTGCACCGCGAAAAGCGCGACCTCGAGCGAGCGGGGGCAGCCCCAAATACCTATCTAGAGGCTATTTACTTAAGTTCAAATCAATCTTTTTCGATTAATCATCGTTGGGACTAACAACAAAGCGTTTGGTAATTATCTTTCCAGCTTGATTTTCAAAACGAATCAAATAAACACCTTGAGATAAATCTGGAAGCTTGTATAGCTGCTCTTGATTCTCAATGAAGTTTGAAAGAGTATTTGACACCCGCTGACCATAGATATTGTAAATACTTACTCTCGTATCAGCAAAATTCCCATTGCTTCGCACGTAAAGTTGACCTTGATTAGGGTTTGGATAAATGGTATAATCAGGATCAATATTACTGTCTGAAGGAATTAAAGAAATACTTGCTTGAACTACAGGACTTTCAGACTGCCTATTACCAGCACTATCTATTGCAAAAACATAGTAGGAATATATAAGCCCAGGAGATCCTGCAACTTCGTATGAACCATCTGGATTTAGCGGGAAGTCTGGGGCAAGCCAGCCATGAATGTTTGTTTTTACTTTAAGATAATAGTCTTTGATACCACTTCCATCATCTGTTCCAGAGTATGTGATCTTCATGATAGAGTCATTAGAGAGTTCAATTTGAGGGTTAGCAGATGCTACAGGAGCAATTTCATCAATTGTATTAGACCAAATGTTTGTTAAGATTGGTTCATTTTCATCGAAAAAGATATTTGCCTGAGCACCAATACTATCATTGTGAGCAATGTTTTCTTTTAGCCTAATGCTAAAGGAAACACTTCCCTCGCCTTCGGGAATACTAACATTGGGCGGTAGAAATCCCGCAAGCGGATCACTAAGAAACTCGCCAGTTTCAGGTTCGAGTGAAGTAAACTGCCAGTAAATATTCCCAGTTAATGTATCTGCTTGGGCATTCACTCTAACAATGATGTTTTTCTCAGGTCTTAAATCAATATCACGATAAAACTCTGAACGATTTTCTCTAAAGAAGTATGTTTCTTCGGCAATACTTATGTTTCCAAGTTCAAAAGAGGAAATATCGAACTTTTGAGGGTCAAGGTTAAGTTCAACTCTCACGATTTGAGCTGGAGCTAATGCAGTATCAACATTCTCAAAAGTGATCATGTAATCAAGCAGTCCATCTTTTTTAATATATCGTTGTTCGGCAAATCCACTTTCACCGTAGATGGCATTCGGATCACTTGAGGTTATTGAACGCCATTCTTCTTCAGAGATATCTTTTGGCTTATTTAGTTTTGGGTCTTCGCCAAAAAGCAGATCATTTATTTCATTTTGGCCCAAGCTAATACCTCGTTTAGCTAAGTAATTTTGTAAATCATTAACAGCAGCCCATTTTTCAGCTTCTGTGGCAAGACCTCCAAGCTCGTCAATTTTATTTTTGTATTGATTAATTCTGTCGGATATCGTTCTTGCCATATTGGGGTCAAGCTTATTTGGAGGATTAACAAGGTTTTTAGTCATTCGAAGATGCTCAGTTTCACCCTTGATTCTCCTTTTGTAATTGTTAGCGCTTTGTCTTGCCTTATCTCCATTACCTGGAGCTAAATTACCTGCCACTTCAAAACCTACGGCTAGGGTTTGCTTAGCATAAAATGCTTCATCGGCAGTATTGGTTCCATACCACCAATCAACAGCTTCTGCGAATACTATCTGTGAGCCAATATCTATTTTACCAGCATTCCTTCCTACCCAGCGTAATGCTGGATTTGGGGCATATTCTGCTAAAGCAGCTAACTGCATTCCTCCTTCATGAATATACTCAAGAGCCTCACCAGACAAGGGATTGCCTCTGAAAGTAAAAGGCCAAGCATAAGAAATTACTTTTATATCGCCGTTGGCAGGGCTTTTCATTTTGAATTCTATTGATCTTGACCCCTCGGAAGTAATGAACGGAAAGTAAATTGGATATACAGAAGCTTCAAGAGGGTCTCCATATAAACTATCAATTTCAATGGAAAGAGTAGAATCCATGAATGCATAAATTGAGTCATAATCTATGACAACAGAATCTGCTAGCCGGTCTAAAGAACCTTGAAAATAGGTATTTTCAAAATCTTCCATATCTAAAGAAATTCTATCCCACTCATCTCCTTTAAGCACATAACTTCCAGATTTTGGCTCAATAATTTCCGCCAAATTGGTTTCTATATTTCTAGGCAAAACCAGGCAAGCCATAACGCCATTAGCAACCCTAGACCTATCATTATGAACCGTTAAGGTATAAGATGTCCATCTATTTGTTCTAAGAACAGAAGGCCCTGCAACATCGGTTACAATATCAAAACCTAACTTATCTTGAAAAATTTCAAAGCCTGCAGGAAAGAAATATTCGTCCCCGGAACTCAAGATTACTTTTACATCGTAGATTCCAATTTCGACCCCTTGTAATGAAAAGAAAACATTTGCCTCAGACCCTGAAGGAGAAGCAACGTTGAAAGGAGTTAGTGTGGCGCCGTTTCCAATTAATTCTACTTGAGTTTGGTTATTAAATCCACCTCCGAAAAGCTGAATGTTAAAGAAGCCTACTTCTCCACCTTTTCCTGCTCGTTTTGGTGTGTAATACTCAATACCATTAACATTAATAATAACAGTATCAATATCTTGAATATTACAAGTTTGATTAAATGCAGTGAGCGTTATAAAATATTCTCCAATACCAAATTCCTTTTGAGGGAAATTAAGATCGCTGATAGTACCGTCATCAAAATTCCATGAAACAGAATCGGCTCTGAATGCATTAGAAAGGAAACCAAAAGTATTTCCGAAACGTGAATAATCTAAGTTTGCTCGGGGTTGTTGGAAGCTTGTGTTAAATTCTACCTCATAATTAAAACAGCTAGTTGAAGAAACCCTTAAAGTGTAATTGCCGGCGACTAGGCAATTCATTGCAGATGAGATCAGTGTTTCGCCAATTGGTTGATCATAAAAGTATTCGAACCATACAAGCGTTCCCACTGCGTTATAGAGATAAAAGAAAATATCAGACTGTCCCGAACCGCTTGTATTATTATATTTTAAATTTGCTTCAATACTTACAATTTCGTTTGTGGTAAAAGTGAAATAATCGTTTGCATCTAATAATGCGCTGCTATGCCCAATTTGACCATTGAGTATATTGTTTAAATCAATGGGCAGGGCTGAAGCAGATGTTCCATTTGGCTCTGAATCAATCTCTGAAGTGTTTAGCATTTGTGTGCTGAATTCATAGCTAAAGCAAGAAGTGCTGGAAATTCTTACGAAAACAGAATCTGCCTCCCTGCACGGAACAATGACTGTGTCGGAATGAGCTCCAACGGTAACATCATAATTGAAGGTATTACCAATTTGTGTCCCTGCTTCATTATATATGTAAACAAAGAAATCAGAAAGATCACTACCACTTGTATTAATATAATCTACGGTGTATTTGAGCGTGCCCGATTCAGGCAAAACAACTAAAAAATAGTCATTTGCATCTGAACTAATAGAAGAGTAACCTATTCTACCACTAGTTGTTTGATTAAAAGGAATTGAGTTGGCAGATGCAAAATTTTCATTTGGTTCCAAGTCAGAAATTCCAG
The DNA here is from genome assembly GCA_040882555.1 of Bacteroidia bacterium. Taxonomy (GTDB): domain Bacteria; phylum Bacteroidota; class Bacteroidia; order M30B66; family M30B66; genus M30B66. The sequence goes on along the minus strand of JBBEBC010000079.1, from coordinate 22,265 downwards.
AAGGAATTACCTCATAGTTAAAATTGTAACTAAAACAACTGGTGGATGATATTCTAAAATATAGTGTATCAGCCTGCCGGCAGTAAATTAGTATTGAATCCAAGCTTTCTCCAAGAGGTTGATCATATTTAAATAAATTCCCGATCTGAGTCCCGCTTTTATTGTAGATATAAACGAAGAAATCTGATTGTGGAGAACCAGATGTGTTATTATAAGTTACATTGTACTTCACTGTTCCGTCTTCAGGAAGTGTTGAGTAGAAATAGTCATTATTGTCGGCAGAATTTGATGCATAACCAATGCGACCACTAACTGACTCAGATGGAGTAAATTCAACTGCAGAACTAAAGTCCTCATTTGGCTCTTGATCACCAAAACCAGAAGGAATTAACTCATAATTAAACGTATAACTAAAGCAACTGGTGGATGATATTCTAAAATAAAGTGTGTCAGCCTGCCGGCAGTGAATTAGTATTGAATCCAAGCTTTCTCCAAGAGGTTGATCATATTTAAATAAGTTCCCGATCTGAGTCCCGCCCTTATTGTAGACATAAACAAAGAAATCTGAAAGCGCTGAACCGGATGTATTGAAATAGCTCAGGTTGCATTTTAACGTTCCATCATCTGGTAAAACAGAAAAGAAATAATCGTTTGCATCAGCAGAGACCGAAACAGAGCCTATTATGCCTTCAACTACTTCATCGGGATTAAACTGAACAGCATTGGCAAAATCTCCATTAGGCTCTACGTCATTTTGAGTTGGGGCCCATACTTCATATCGAAACGTATAGCTATAACAACTTGTGGAACTGATCCTAAAGAAAAGAGTATCAAGTTCTCTGCAATGAATGGTAATAGTGTCATAGATAACACCATCACTTCCTGTATCATACAAAAAGCTTGAGCCTATTTCTGTTCCATTTTCGTTGTAGATGTAGCTAAAGAAGTCGGCTTGATCTGAATTGCTTGTATTTGTGGCTTCTAAGAAATAGGTTACGGTCCCAAAAGTAGGGAGCTCCGTGAAGAAATAGTCATTGACATCCGTAGCTACAGATGTATAACCGATTCTACCTTTAATGGTGTCGGAGATAGAAAAGGATTGCGCTTCATCAAAACCAGCATTTGGTTCTAAATCAATATTACCTGAAGGTATGCAATTGTATGAGAAATCGTAATCAAAATATGCCGTTGAAGAGATTCTGAAAAAGAGGGTATCTCGAAGACGGCAATGAATGATTATGCTGTCATTGCCCTCACCTATTCCTGGATCATAAATAAAATTAGTTCCAATTTGAGTGCCCCCTTTGTTGTACACGTAAACAAAAAAATCTCCCGTAGAAATGGTGGAATTGTAATTAATCTGAAGATTAATTGTTCCATCATCATCGGGCACAGAAATGAAATAATCATTTGCATCTCCTGAGCCTCCGATATTTCCATTTACAGTTTCATTTTGACTAAATAGATTTGATGATAAAAATGCTCCATTGTCTTCTGTTTCATTTATAGCCAACAAGGAAGTGCTTGAAAACACAAGACCAATTAAATAAATAAACCTTGTTAGGAAGGAGTAGTTATTTCTCATAGATATGGATTTAGGTATCTGAAAATGACAGACCAGAGGCTGTTATTAAGAAGGTTAGGTTATTGTAAATGTAGTTAAATCAATACTTACAATTAAACTCTATTGTCCTTGAGAAGCTGTCGGATTATACAAGAAAAGACGCTCATCAGAATATAAATAAAGCTTATATCTACTTGCATTTCAATTATTTACACCATTCTCAACTTTTAATTCTCATATCAAATTGGGTAAAGTGTTCGATTAAAATATCCCCATATCTGGGGATGAATTTTCAGAAGTTCAGAATTCAATTGATCCATTGGATTTGCACTTTGATAGTATTTGGCGAATAAAAATATCTTTTGGCTGAGCGATTGCCTACCTGCAGTAGGCAGGCAGCTAGGTGCCGTGCACCGCGGAAAGCGCGACCCCAAGCGAGCGGGGGCAGCCCCAAATTATTTCCTCCAACATGTAACAAGATGGTCGTTCACCATACCTGCAGCTTGCATATACGCGTAACAAATTGTGCTTCCTACGAAAGTAAAACCACGTTTCTTCAAAACTTTGCTCAGAGCATCACTTTCAGGACTTGTAGCGGGTACATCACTCATAGATTCTCTACGATTATTGATTGTAACCCCATCTACGAATTGCCAGATAAACTTATCAAAACTGCCAAATTCCTCCTGTATTTTCAAAAAAGCCCGGGCATTTTTAATGGTTCCGAATATTTTTAAACGGTTACGAATGATACTGCTATCGAGCATCAAGCCTTCTGCGTATGAATCTGTAAATTGAGCTACCACAACAGGATTAAAATTAGCAAATGCTTTTCTAAAACCCTCTCGCTTATTGAGAATTGTTTGCCAACTTAAACCTGCTTGAAAGCTATCCAAAACAATAAATTCAAAATGCTTTAGATCATCATGCACTGGTAAACCCCACTCTTCATCATGATACTTCTTCATATTATCAGAACCTAAGCTCCAATTGCAGCGAATTTTTTCCATGCTCTAAAATAAAATAAACTCAATAATGAATAGCAGATTATACCTTTGAACGAAACTTTAAAATGAGACTGTTAACCATTTTTCTTTTAATCAGCGCCTTTAATCTTAATGCCCAGCAGCATTTTGCGCAACATTATGATACACTGTATACCATACCAGGCCTAAGAGAAGTAAAAGAAAAGTCTGATTTATCTGCAAAAGTTGATCTGAAGATAAGCCCCGACAGCATTCATTTTATTATCGATGTAACTGACGATGAGATCATAACAGGCTCTAATTCATTAGAAGGCGACCGGATAGAAATCTGGTTTGGTAGTCCTTGGTTGGACTATGCCGATTTTATTGTTGGAGATTATAATAAGCAGACTCGAATTTTTAGAAATTCAGGTGAGCCTGGAGATCATGCTGATTTATCGAGGTTTATAGTAAATGGAGAATATGCTGACGACAAGGCTGGCATGCCTAAGGCTGGAAATCTAAGGAGAGAACATGTTTTTGCCGGCCTAGTGAGATTGGTATTCAAGGCTGATGGCTCAGGAATTACGCATGCTGACAAGGATAAATATCTTGCTTTCGAAAAACAATGTGGTTTTGAAGTAGCTAATCTGGCAGCTTTTGCTTCCTATAAATCAATTAAAACTAAAAATGGATACCGCTTGGAAATTGCCCTAAGTAGTGCTTGCTTGGGTTTTGCACGCCCATTAAATATGAATAAAATTCGCCTTTCGGCGGATGTCTATGACTTAGATTCTGACTCAAATATTGAAACAGGTATTTCCATTTCCAAAAATCGGTTTTATGCGAGAGCTTGGTACATGAATGAATTGAATTTGCCCTTCTCGATGAATGTAGAAATAGCTAATTTACCACATCACATTTGGGAAACATTAGGAATCAACCAGGATGTTGTATACACAAACACCGGCTGGAAAGCATATGGTTTATACCTTGGCGCGCTAGTTTATGCCAAAGATTTTATCTCAGAAACTGGACTTATCGAGCTCAACTTTTATCCTACAGATTTGAAATATGAAGAATTTACTGAGCCTGTTCTGTGGCAACGACTTGAAGTTTCATATGATGATAAAACCTTTTTCGATCAGCACGAGGTATATGTTGTGGTAAATAAAGTGGTGCACTCAGGCAAGAAGTATCGTTACAATACCCTTGAAAAAGACAACTTTTTCAATCGCCTGTTAGCCTATAATGATTCTACTTACTTGCTGGCGATTTACGATTACGAAGCAACTGATCCTTTAGGTTTTGGGGAGTTTGGCCATACGGCAGATGAGTATATCTATATTCAGAAAATTGGCTTGAATGACAGCAAACCTGTTTTCAATGTAGGTCAGCGTATTGAGGCAAGCAGTCAAGTCGCAATTGGAGTAAATAATCAATTAATACTAGATGATATTTCAAAAGTTGAATACGTTTGGCAAAAGCCTGGCCGTTTTGAAATGATAATAAAAGGAAATAAAAAATCGGGGAATAAACGAATTCGATTCAATTTGAATAATGAAGGAGTATTTGAAAAGGAGTAGATAATATGCCTTGCTGCAAGTTGTTTCTTGCGTCTAATTGGACGTTATTTGCGGTCGTAATCATCCAAAACTAAATTATGTTAAAAAGAATTATGCTAATCGGGCTGGTGTTGACTGGTCTGTTATCTCAGCAAGCCAAGGCTGACGAAGGCATGTGGCTACCTTTGCTTATTAAACGCCTCAATCATGCCGACATGAAAAAGGCAGGTCTTAAGCTTAGTGCTGAGGAAATATACAGTGTTAACAAATCGAGCTTAAAAGATGCTGTAGTCATGCTAAGTGGTGGCTCTTGCACTGCTGAAGCAGTTTCATCACAAGGGCTTCTATTGACCAATCACCATTGCGGTTACGAAGCAATTCAAAGCAATTCAACAGTTGAGCACGATTACCTAACTGAAGGTTTTTATGCAAAAACTAAATCCGACGAATTACCAACTGGTGGAATTACTGCTTCTTTTCTGATAAGAATTGAAGATATGACTTCAAGAGTTCTTGGAGAGTTAAATGACTCGATGAGTGAGACAGAAAGAAATGCGAAGATTCGTCAACTATCTCAAACCATTTCTGCTGAAGCAACTGAGGGCACTCATTACGATGCTGCATTAAGAGGTTTTTTTGAAGGTAATGAGTATTACCTATTTGTTTATGAAACATTTACAGACGTCCGCTTAGTTGGTGCACCACCTGAATCAGTTGGTAAATATGGAGGAGACACTGATAACTGGATGTGGCCGAGACATACTGGCGACTTTAGTTTATTGAGAGTTTATGCAGGTCCTGATAACAAACCTGCAGAATATTCGCCTGATAACGTTCCATTTAAACCTCGTCATTTCTTCCCTATTTCATTAGATGGAGCAAATGAAGAAGATTTCTCAATGGTAATGGGATATCCTGGAAGAACCGATAGGTATTTGACTTCTTATGGAGTTCAGATGGCACTAGACATAAGCAATCCTGCTGTTGTTAAGGTTCGCGACAAAAAGCTGAAGTTGATGAAAGAGGATATGGATGCAAGCACGGACATCCGTATTAAATATGCTTCAACTTATGCTCAAACTGCCAATTATTGGAAATACTTCATAGGTCAGAGTGAGCAATTGAAGAACAATGGTGTAGTTGCAAAGAAAAAAGCTCTTGAAGATAAATTTCAAAACTGGGCTGGCCAAGATCCACAGAGACAAGCAAAATATGGCTCAGCTTTAAGTGAAATTGCAACAGCGTATAATGATTTAAGAGATGTTACTTTAAATAGAACATACTTAAATGAGGCTATTATTAGTGGTGCCGCTGTTCCGTTTTTTGCATATCAAATAGGTCAACTTCAGCCAGTTATGGCTGATTCTTCAAATCCCGGAGCTTTAGCAGGAGCAATTGCTGAAATACGTCCTGAAGGCGATTCGTTTTACAAAGATTACAACATGTCTACCGATCGCAAATTGCTTGGAGCCATGCTTGAAATGTATTACAGAGATATTCCAAAAGACCAGCAGCCAGAGATTCTTGATTCACTTTACAAAGCGTACAATGGTGATTTCAATGCCTTTTCTAAAGAGCTTTATGAGAAAAGTGTATTCGCTACTTCTGCAAAGTTCAATGCCTTTTTGGATGCCCCTGATGCAAGCGTTTTAGAAAAAGACCTTGCCGTTATTCTTAGCAATGCATTTCTAACAAATTACCTCACGAAGTTCAGACCTGCAATAGGAGAAATTCAGGCAAGGTTAGATAAAGGTAATCGTGCATTCGTAGCAGGTATGCGTGAAATGATGCCAGACAAAAAATTCTATCCGAATGCTAATTCAACGATGCGTGTTTCTTATGGACAAGTTGCAGAATACGATCCACGTGACGCAGTAGAATATGAAGAGTACACAACTTTAAAAGGGGTTATGGAAAAGGAAGACCCTAGCAATCCTGAGTTTGTTGTTCCTTCTGGATTAAAAGATCTATATAATAAAGGAGATTATGGTATTTACGCGAAAGATGGTGAGCTTCACACGTGTTTTATTTCTACGAATGACATCACAGGTGGCAACTCAGGAAGTCCTGTTATTAATGGAAAAGGACATCTAATTGGCTGTGCATTTGATGGAAATTGGGAGGCTATGAGCGGAGATATTTATTATGAAGATCAAATTCAGAGAACTATTTCTGTTGATGTTAGATACATCTTATTTCTAATTGATAAATTAGGAGGAGCTGGTCATATTGTTGACGAAATGAAACTGCTTAGAAAAGGCAAAGAAGTTAAACGTCAAGGATAATCTATTTAATCTTTTTTGGTTTTAGCGGAATCCTTTGGGTTCCGCTTTTTTATGCAATAAACTATTAGATTAGTCGCTTTCATTAAAATTACACTTCTATGAAGCGACTACTTTTTATTATCGCTTGCCTACTTCCGTTTCTTTCGTTTTCTCAAAATGAAGGGCCAAGAAGAGTTTCGCTCGGAGTGCGCTCAACCGTCAGTTTGTTTAACCATGGCAGCGATGACGATGCAGGATATGGTGCCGGAGGACAAATCAGGATAAGACTTACTGATAGAATAAATACGGAGTGGTTTGCAGATTTTCTAACAAGCAGATCATCAAACTTAGGTTTCAGAAATGATGCACACATTGGTTGGTCGGTGATGTATTATTTAAAAGACACTGAACAATTTACACGAAAATTTACCCCCTACCTGATAGCAGGTCATTGCTTCGATTACACTAAAGTTGAAGCATTTGTAGATCCAGACATTCAGTTTGTCCAAGCCCAACAAACTGAAGCTTCCCGGTGGAGTTCGGCAGTCCAAGCTGGTTTAGGTTCTCATTACAATTTGACTCCTCGTTTAGATGTTTCTTTATCGGCTCAATACATGATGCATTTCGGAAATCACATACACATTGAAGGAGATTTGCCTGTGCCTTATGTGGTGGAAGAAGACCATTCGGGTGTAGAAGGTCACCTGCTAGTTTCATTAAGTATGAACATAAAGCTCTAAAAAATGAGAAATCTAGTGTTGTTATTATGTATCTGCTTGTCAACTAGAAATTTATCTAGCCAAATCTCAAAAACTCATGGATTGAGAGCTATGGCTACTTTTAGCCCCGGATATATGTTTGGCCTTAAAGAAGCAGTGACTTCTTTAAGTGGAGATATTGAGTACTACCTCTCTGAAAAAGTGTCAATTGATGGTGAAGGAAGCATTTTTTTAAGCAGCATAACTTCTGATGGTAGAGTCAGCGAAAACAATCAATTGTTTGGTGGCTTGAATTATCATTTCACAGAAAATAAAAAGGCTGATGTATTTCTTGGGATGCAGCCAGGTGTCGCTTTCTTTGATGCAAAAAGCTTAAAAGGAGAAACTGAAATATATCGTAAACCGGAAATAATCCCTTTAATTAGTTTTTCTGGAGGAGTGAATTATTACGTAGGATCCATATTTCATTTCTTCATTCATATGAGATATATCCAAGGAGAGGCAAGACAAATCCCACAAGCACAATATTCATTAAATGAAATCAGGTTATTGGCTGGATTAGGTTTCAACCTAGGAGTAAAATAGCTGCCTATTCAATTTCCTGTGGATATTGCATATTCAAGGATTCAAGTCGTTCAATAACAGCCATTGAAATAAGGTAATCGCGGTACCACTTATTATCTGCAGGAATTATTTGCCAAGGTTCGGCTTTTCCACATTTTTCAAAAACATCTTCAAATGCCTGTCTATAAGATGGCCATAGTTTTGCTTCAGCAAGATCTGAGGATTTATATTTCCATCGCTTTTCCGGATCATTTAATCGATCTTCAAATCTCTCACTTTGCTCCTTTTCAGAGATATGCAGATAGAATTTAAGAATCTGAGTTCCGCTGTCCACAAGAAGTTGCTCCCATGCATTGATGTGGTCGAAGCGTCTTTTCACCTCATCCATATCAATCCAATTCTTAACTCTTGGCACAAGAACATCCTCATAATGAGAGCGGTTGAAAATCTGGATCATCCCTTTCTGTGGTGCGTGCAAGTGAATTCGCCAAAGGAAATCGTGAGCTCTTTCTTCCTCAGTGGGAGCTTTGTAAGCCTTTACCTTACATCCCATCGGGTTAACCCCATTAAAAACACCTTTAACCGTTCCATCTTTCCCTGATGCATCCATTCCTTGTAAAACGATGAGTAATGAGTGCTTTGATTCTGCGAACATTAAAGGTTGAAGTTCCCTGAGTCGTTTTCGTAGCTCATCGTTTTTATCTTTAATATCGACCTTTGACAAGGATTCAGGAGCTTGGGTAGAGATACTTAGTTTGGTTTCCAAAATGAATTGAGATTTAATCTAAAACACTTAAAATAATTCAGTTTTTAGACGATGATATTTGTAAAAATAGAAAAACCACTATAGCTTTTACGTAATAGTGGTTTTTAAAGCAAAGAGCAAGTTTAAAGTTTTAAAAGCTTTGCATGTCTTAGTCCGTTTTTCGAATTAATACGGATAGTGTATGAACCTGGCACTAGCGGCTGAGCATTGATTATGCAGTGATTAGCATTATATGCATTTTGAAAAACCAAAGCTCCTGTTATTGAAAAAATAGAAACCTCAGTTATAGGATTCTCCTGCCGAATATTGAGAATTTCATTAAACGGATTTGGAAATAATTCAACATCATCATGAAGAGATTCAATGTTTAACAGGGTGAAGCATTCTGAAATTTCAGAGCAACCATCATTTGTTGAAACCTGAAAGGCTACAGATGCCGGCGCTATTAACAGAAAGGTATTGGATGTTTCTCCTTCAATTGGCGTAAAATTATTGTCACAATCGAGCCAAGCAACCTCTGCTCCTTCCTTCGGGTTAAGGTTAGTAATTGTGATCAAATTATTATCAAGAGTAAATTCCATCGGGACAGTATTTACATCATAAAAAACATTGATTGTGCTATCGCAAGAACTAGAAGATTGAAAATTAAAAGTAGCCATTCCTGTTTCTGTTACATTGCTAAGAATGCTTCCATCAGGCATTTCAATATCCTCGCCGCTACAAATAACCACATTTTGGTTTATGTTAAATGTTGGATTTACAATCACCGATCTTTCAACACAATCTGATTCTTGAATTAAACATCCACCTGCTGCTTTTACGTAATAGTCTGTTTCATTTGTATTTGCACTTCGTGCGAAAACACCCGTTGTATTAGATTCTAGAAAAGTTCCTGTGCAATTCGCTCCTAAATAGAGTTTCCAATTAGCAGCACCATTCAAATTGCCTTGAACAGTCAGGTTTAAATTTTCTCCTTCACAAAGTGTGGTTAATGAAGCATCCAAGCTGGTTAATACTGGTTGAACACAAAGTTCTTGACTGTATTTCGCCAAGAAAGCATCAAACGTGCTTCCCGCGGCTAGAATAGTTGAAGCTGAAGAAGGATCAAAATCAACACTATTACTAATAGTGCCAGTAATAATGACATTGCTATTTTCATCAACGTCGATAGCGTAACCTGCTTGTGAAAACGTAGCTCCAACCTTAAATGCCCATTCAAAATCGCCGTTCGAATCTAGTTTTTGCACGAATATGTCGTTGTTTCCAGCTGAAGTAAGATTGAAAACGCCTTCGGTCGGATCAAAGTCAATCGTATCGAAAAAATCGCCGACAATGTAAGCGGCACCTTGAGAGTCTGTTGAAATGCCGTATGAGTTTTCCGTATTGCTTCCACCAAAAGCTCTCACCCAAATCAAACTACCATTCACATCAAACTTCTGAACGAATAAATCATCTGTACCCGATGATGTGAAATTTTCCACATTAACTCCCGGGTTTAGGTCGGCAGTGCCAGAATAGTAACCCGTAACTAGTATATTATCCTGATTATCAATAACCAAATCATAATAACTATCAAAACCTACTCCTCCAAATGCCACATGCCATATGTAATTACCAGAGTTATCTAAGGTTAACACAAATAAATCATTTGTACCATTACTAGTGGAATTGTTAACGCTCACACCCGTATTGAAGTCTACCGTGTTTCTAAATCGACCCACTAAAACAATATTACCTAAAGAGTTAATTTCAATCCCCTGTGGGGCATCAAAACTATCACTGCCTATTTGTTGTGACCATTGATAATCACCCGAACTATTTAACTTTACAATTACAATATCGTTTTCTCCGGCACTAGTAAGAGTTTCGATTCCTGTTCCTGGATTTGCATCAATACTACCTGTAAATCCAAAACTGAAGTAAGCATTGTTAGAAGCGTCGATCGCCAAACAAGGTGTTCCCGCCGTATTTGAATTCGCAACGGTTTTTACCCAAAGAAAACTTCCCATAGCATCTAGTTTAACAACTGCCATATCTGAAATGCTTAGACTGGTTAAAGTCGAGACTCCAGCCGAAGGATCAAAATCTACTGTTCCAGAGTAAAAACAAGTGAAATACACATTACCCAAGGCATCAATTTCCATTTCCACAATTTCATCTGAACCACTCGATCCTGTATGATATTCCCAAACTAAGTTTTGGTCTTCGTCGAGCTTTTGAAGATACATATCAAAATCGCCTGCTGATACAATGGTTTGAACAGCAGTTCCCGGATCAATATCTATACTTCCTTGAAAGCGACCTCCAGCATAAATGTTATTTTGCTGATCATGTTTTACACAAAGGCCAACATCTGTTCCTGTACCACCTGTTTTAAAAGCCCATTCAATGGAGGGAATCTGACAATTTGCTACTGTCGAGAAAAGAATAATAGATAATATTAAAATTTTTGTCATGATTAATATTTTTGACAAATTTTCAAATTCCAATAAGTTAAATCAATCCCTAGATTAAGTGATTCTTATGACTTATGATACTTATCCAGCCCAATTTTCTCTGTCTAAGCTTCGCAGTTGAATGGCTTCTGCTAGATGATGCGTCAAAATATTCTCTGAAGCTTCAAGATCTGCAACGGTTCGCGCAACCTTAAGAATTCTATCGTAAGCCCTTGCTGAAAGCGAGAGTCTTTCCATTGCAGTTTTCAAAAGTTGGTTTCCGCTCGCATCAATTCTACAATGTTTTCTAAGTAAATGTGAAGTCATTTGAGAATTGCTATACACTCCAGGCAAATCGCGATACCTTTCTTTCTGAATCTCTCTTGCCTGGATAACTCTATTTCGGATGTCTTCACTCCTCTCTGAACTTCGTGCAGCCGCTAATTCATCAAACTTTACAGGAGTTACTTCAACATGAAGATCAATTCTATCAAGCAATGGACCTGAAACCTTGTTTAAATACTTCTGAACTGTGCCCGGAATGCACATACAATCTTTTTCGGGATGATTGTAATATCCACAAGGACAAGGGTTCATAGAAGCCACGAGCATAAAGCTAGCAGGATACTCAACACTCATTTTAGCTCTAGAAATGGTCACGATTCTATCTTCAAGAGGCTGTCGCATTACTTCAAGAACAGTGCGCTTAAACTCGGGTAATTCATCAAGAAACAAAACCCCGTTGTGGGCAAGAGATATCTCACCCGGCTGAGGGTTTCCTCCGCCACCAACCAAGGCAACATCACTAATGGTGTGGTGGGGGCTTCTGAATGGTCTTTGGGTTAAAAGTCCTCCATTTTTCGATAATCTTCCAGCAACAGAATGGATTTTAGTAGTTTCAAGAGCTTCCTCCAAACTTATCGGAGGAAGAATTCCGGGTAATCGCTTCGCTAGCATGGTTTTACCGGCACCCGGTGGACCAATAAGCAGCACATTATGACTTCCAGCAGCAGCGATCTCCATTGCACGTTTAATGTTCTCTTGACCTTTAACATCAGAAAAGTCAACCTCTCCAACTTGGCTTTTAATTTGAAAAACAGTGCTGGTATCAAGTTTAACTGGAGCTGGGTTTGAATCACCATGCAAAAAATCGGTCACCGATTTAAGCGAATCAAAACCATATACATCGAGCCCAGCCACTATAGCTGCTTCTTTTGCATTCTCAATGGGAAGAATAATCCCTTTAAAGCCTTCTTTTTTTGCCTGAACGGCTATTGGTAAAGCTCCACGCACCGGCATCAATCCACCATCGAGCGACAGCTCACCCATTAAAACGAAGTCAGATAAACGATGAGAGGGAATCTGCTCTGAGGCAGTCAAAATCCCCATGGCAATGGGCAAATCATAAGCTGAACCTTCCTTTCTAATATCCGCAGGTGCCATATTTATGACAATCTTTTTACCTGGCATTCTAAAACCCGAAACGGCCAAAGCTGATTCAATTCTTTGTTGACTTTCCTTAATGGCATTATCGGGCAAGCCCACCAGGAAAAACTTAATTCCTTGCGCAACGGTAACTTCGATGGTAATGGTTGTGGCACCAACACCAAACACGGCGCTGCCAAATACTTTAACAAGCATGAGTCTGAAGATTAATAATTACAAAAACTTCCTGCTTAAACACAGGAATATTCTGCTAATTACGCAATCTCTCCAAAAGACCTATCAAACAGTGTATAACTTTGATGTGTACCTCCTGTGCACGATCAGCAAATACACTTTTAGGACTCCTTATTTCCACATCACAGAGCTCAGCCATTTGACCTCCATCTTTTCCGGTTAGTCCAATAACGAGCATGTTATTTTCCCGTGCTTGCTCAATTGCTCGAATTATGTTTATTGAATTTCCACTTGTACTAATGGCAAGCAATACGTCACCTTCTTTGCCAATTGCCTGAATGTATCTTGAGAATACAAAATCATACCCATAATCATTGCTAACGCATGAAATATGACTAGGGTCTGAGATTGACAAGGCAGCAATCGGGTCTCTGTCATTTCTAAAACGACCTGTGAGTTCTTCGGCAAAATGCATGGCGTCGCACATAGAGCCTCCATTTCCACAAGATATTATTTTCCCGCCCTTTTGAATACAATTATTCATTAACACCGCAGCTTTCTCAATAAGTGCGAGCGTATCATCCGAATTGATGAAATTGTTGAGGACACTTGCCGCTTCTTGTAATTCAGTGCTTATATATTCCTGATTCGTCATTCTTCGTCGTATGGAGTAAATATAAAGCCCGCATTATCATTCAAAATTGCAAAAACACAAACAAAAGATTCAGGGTTTTTATAGTTTTTTCTGAAATTATTTAGTTTTTCTTGAAGGACGACTTTACGAGCCACGAATTCTTCGAGTGTTGATGCGAAAATACTCCATTCTAGAGCCAATTCTTCTTTATCGATAATCATTTTCCCCATAGAGGGAGTTTCTTTACTAGCAATAAAAATAGGGTATTTACTAACGTTATTAGAGAGTATCTCTCCGGCAATTTCACGAATAGACTCCTTATAAATAGTTAGATTCTGTTCTAGTTCCTTTAGTTCTTCCTTATACTTTTCAAGGTCAAGCATTGTAATCTTTTTTACGAGTTCGTTTTTCTTAAATTTCTCAACTTTACATATTTGAGAAAGGTATAGTATGCTGAAAACCTGGCAATTACCCATCCATGATAGCCATCTAAAAATCCAAGTCTTAGCACATAATCCCTAAAAAAAGCAAATGGAGGTCTAATTCTTAAGTTCCAAAAACCTGCTTTTTTGCCATCCTTTAAATAGGCTTTTGCAGCAATTGTGCTGAAATAGTCAAGTTTTGAGCTGTGCTCTAAAATTGAGTAGTAAGAATAGTGGAGTAAGTCGCCTTTTATATGCTTGGTTTTTTCCCCTTTCAGGGGGATGGCTTTGTCGTGCGGATTAACACCGCCCCAGCGCACTTTTGTCTTATCGAACATGCGCAATTTCACATCGGGATACCACGCTCCATGACGAATCCAAGTTCCACAATAGTTATTTAACCTGTTCATTGAGTATCCTACGGCTGGAGAATCTGAAAGCGTGGATTTGATTGAATTACGAAGCTTATCGGAAAGAGCTTCGTCAGCATCAAGAGAAATAACCCAATTGTTTGAAGCTTGATCTAGCGCAAAATTCTTTTGTTCTATATGTCCAATAAAGTTATTCTGTATCACTTTAGCGCCTAATGATTCAGCTATGCTAATAGTTTTGTCTGTTGAGCCCGAATCAACCACAATTACTTCATCTGAAATATCTAAAACTGAGCGAATGCACCGCTCGATATTTTTTTCTTCATTGAAGGTGATAATGACAGCAGAAAGCTTCTCCATTTGGCATCAAACCTACATAAAAAAAGCCCTTCCACGAATTGGAAGGGCTTAGATTTTTAAAGGTAAACTGATTAGCTCAATAAATCAATTATACGCTCTAAACCTTTATTATAATTGGTAATTTGATTTCCATCAAGCTTTTTTGCTGAAAGATTAGAAGAAACATCTCTAAGAACGTCAATAAAAGAATTGATGTTTACATTATTGTTCTCGAACATATTTCTAACCACTGCTTTAGTGTTTAGCTCCTTACTTTCATCGTATAGATTGATGATTTTCTTTAATAATGCTACTTCAGCATCGGCCGTCCCTGAAGATGAGGATGATGAATACGAAGAACTCCCTGAACCAGGAATATTGAGTCTTTTGTCTAAAGAATCAGTTTCTCCATTTAGGTACCTGATAAAGTCATTTAATTCAATGTCAAAAATTTTGGCTAAATCTGCAAGCCTATTTAAGCTCAATTTAGTGACACCTCTTTCAATTTTAGAATATGCACCAACGGTGATACTAAGCGCTTTTGCTACATTTTCTTGACTCATGCTTTTAGAAACACGAATCAGTCTTAATCGTTCTGCTTGTTTTTTCATGATGTTTAATGGTTGTTTTAAGATGGTTGCGTATACAAAAATACAGTTTTTTGGCGAGATAAATGTAAAATAATGCTTAGAAGTGTAATTATTATTCAAATCACCCTTCCAGAAACTAAAAATAAGTTACACTAGCCTAATTATCAAACATTTGCACATTAATCAAAAATTAACTACAAGTTGAACAACTACTTTAATAACCCTTTATAGTTATGAATGCAGAATATAGATTAGGCTTTTTAATATATTTTTATGATTTATGCGCCAAACTAAAAGAGTCTTTGCATAAATGCTTATTTATACCAATTACAAATAAATAAAAAGAGATTGCTTTGACAATTTGGTGACATTGAAAAACTGGTGGAGAAATATCTTTGTTGAGTTAAAATTTGCCTTTTGAAAGAGTTTAGAGTCATAGCATTTACACACAGAAAAACACCGCTTGACCAAGTAGGAAAATATCATTTAAACGATGAAGAAAGATTCAAACGTTTAAATGACCTAAAAGTTCAACTTGACCTAGAGGAGCTTGTTTACCTAAGCACCTGTAATAGAGTGGAATTCATTTTCCTTTCTTCTGCTGAACTCAATAATAAATTTCTTCAATCATTTTTTTCAAGCTATTTCAATTCTAATGATGAAATCATGATTGAAAAAGCTATTAGTCAAGCTCAATCATATTCAGGAGTTGCAGCTGTAAATCATATTTTTCAGGTAGCAGCTTCTCTTGATTCACTAGTTGTTGGAGAGAGAGAAATATTAACGCAAGTTAGAAGTGCATTTGAATATGCTCTATCAAATGGGCTCGCTGCTGACGCAATGCGTGTTACACTCAGAAAATTAGTTGAATCTTCTAAAGAAGTTTATACCCAAACGCCGATCTCGAAAAATCCAGTATCTGTTGTTTCCTTGGCATATCGTCAATTAAGAGATCTTAAAATTGATAAGGATTCAAGGTTTCTGATTATCGGTGCTGGTCAAACAAATACTAATCTAAGTAAGTACCTTCAAAAGCACGGCTTTAGCAATTTCACTGTCTTCAATAGAAGTATGGAAAGAGCTAGCCAGCTCGCTGAAATGCTTCATGGAAAAGCGCTTCCGCTCCAGGAACTTAAAAACTATACTGCTGGGTTTGATGTTTTAGTAACCTGCACTGCTGCTTCAGATTACCTAATCAATCCCGACCTCTACTCCTCTCTTTTACAGGGAGATACTGGAAATAAAGTAATCATTGATTTAGCTATTCCTTACGATATTCATCCAGAAATCTATCGCATCTACAACACTACTCCAATTTTAGTAGAAACACTGAAAAAGGCCGCAGAAGAGAATCTGGCTTTACGCAAGGATGCGCTCATCGACTGTGAAGTCATTATTCAAAAACACATGCTTGAATTTGAAGAAATGATTAGAACACGTCGCATTGAAAGGGCAATGAAAGAAGTGCCTCGTAAAATCAGAGAAATTAACAGTATAGCCATCAACGAAGTGTTTGCTAAAGAGCTAGAAACGCTTGATGCAAATTCACGAGAAACGCTTGATAAGATGCTTCTGTATCTTGAGAAAAAATATATTAGCGTTCCTATGAAAATGGCCAAGGAGATTCTCCTTGAAAAACACTAATTCATAAATGTCAAGTAAGATTATTATTGGTTCCAGAGGCAGCGATCTTGCTCTTTGGCAGGCAAATTATACAAAAGATGCTCTAGAAAAACTTGGGCATACCATTGAAATTAAAATAATTAAAACCCAAGGCGATAAAATCCAACACCTCTCATTCGATAAGATGGAAGGAAAAGGATTTTTCACCAAAGAACTCGAAGATTGCCTGCTGTCAGGAGAAATTGATCTTGCTGTTCATTCTCATAAAGATTTACCCACAACCAATCCTCCAGGCTTAACAATAGCTGCAGTTTCTTACCGTGAAAACAGCGCTGAAACCTTGCTAATAAGGCCTGAAGCTTATGATTCTTCATCGAAGTTTAGGCTTAAGGCAAATGCCATTGTAGGAACATCTTCACTAAGAAGAAAAAGTCAACTCTTGCATCATCGCCCTGATTTGACTATCAATGATTTACGAGGAAATGTTCCAACTCGAATTGGTAAGTTGGTAGATAAACAATACGATGCGATTGTTCTAGCCAGCGCGGGGCTTAAACGACTTGGGCTTAATCCTGAAGGATTGATTCAAGTTGAACTTTCTCAAATAGAGTTTATTCCGGCTCCGGCACAAGGTGTTTTGGCTTATCAAATCAGGGAAAATGACCAAACCCTTCATAAGGTACTGTCTAATTTGCATCATGAAGATGTTTATCGCAGTATTTCAATTGAACGTGGAGTTTTGAATCGCCTCGACGGCGGATGTCAGCTACCTCTAGGCGTATTTTGTCAAGAAGATGAATTAGGTTTTCACTCCTGGGTTTCATTACAGCCCTTGAACGGAAGTCCTTATCGCAGATTTTATCATCACTCAGAAAGTAATATTGGCCTCATTGAAAAGCTTATTCATCGATTAGAACAGGCTGAAAATAGACGTGTTTACATTTCCCGCGAAGCGGAAGATGCATCCCTTTTTATAGCACAAACCAGCTCTTATGGTTTCGAAACGCTTTCAGGTAGTCCCTTAATTACCGAAACTGTCGAAGTAAATCATATGCCTTTTACAGAGTGGGTTTTCTTTAGCAGCAGAAACTGTGTAAAGCACTTTTTCGAGCAAGAGCTTAAAATTCCTGAAGTTTGTTCTGTTGCCGCATTAGGCTCAGGCACAGCTGATGAACTATTAAAACATGGTATAAAAGCATCTTTCATCGGGAATGATGGTAAAGTTGAAGAAACGGCAGCAAAATTTCTGGCTCAGGTAATAGGGAAATCAGTGCTTTTTCCAATTGGTGATGCAAGTATAAGAAGCGTTCAAAAGGTCATTGAAAACCAAGTTCAATGTCATGAAATTGTGGTCTATCGTCAATCTGAAAACCCGGATTTTATTTGTGAAAAGGCTGATATTTATGTCTTTACAAGTCCCCGTTTGTTCGAAGAATTCAAAGACAAAGCCAAATTGAGTAATTCTCAAATTGTTGTAATAGGAGAGAAAACAGCTGCAACTATTGAAGCTACGGGAATTAAAAACGTGCTTATCTCTCGAGAAACAAATGAGCAGGCTTTAGCTGATCTTGTTTGCGGCTTAGCTTAATTCCTTAAGCGTTAACCAAGCCATTAATCCAATGCCCGTTTCAAGAGCTTTTTCGTCGATATCGAATGTTGAAGTATGCACACTTGAACTGAATTCCCCTGCGGGGGAAGAAGAGCCGAGCCTGTAAAAACACACTGGATACTGCTGAGCAAACCACGCAAAATCTTCCGCAGTCATGCGAATATCTAATTCATGCACCTTATCTGGACCAAGAAATTCATTTGCCCCTTCAATGCATGAATGAGTGAATTCGACATCATTTTCCAGAACAGGATAGCCTTTTCTAATATCAACATCGGCGGAAACGCCATAAGCTTTACATGTTGAGTGTATGATAGTTGAAATCAATTCATGAGCTTGAGCTCTCCATTCTTCATTTAGAGTCCGAAAAGTGCCCTGCATTTCCACTTCATTTGGGATAACATTGGTTGCTCCTTGAGCGATAACTTTACCGATAGATAAAACCGAATGTAAGCCTGGCTGAGCATTTCTTGAAACAACCTGCTGCAGTGAAACTATTACCTGAGCTGCAGCAAGAACAGGATCTTTTACAGTATGTGGCAAAGCTCCGTGGCCACCTTGCCCTTTAATTTTAATATGTATTTCATCAGTTGAAGCCATGTATCTGCCCGGTCTAAAACCCACCGAACCAGCCGGAAGAGCTGGATAAACGTGCTGTGCAATCATCTTTCCCGGATTATTCTCATGAAATATACCTGCTTTTAACATCAGATTTGCCCCTCCTGGCAACTGCTCTTCTCCTGGTTGGAATAGTAGGTTAACTTTTCCATTCCATTTGTCTTTGAGAATATTTAGGATGATTCCTGCGCCCAAAACACAAGCACTATGCACATCATGGCCGCAGGCATGCATTAGTCCGTGATGAACAGATTTGTATTCTGCCGAACTTTCTTCCTGAATTGGCAGAGCATCCATATCACCTCGAAGAGTTACGGTTTTACCTTTATCATTACCATTAATACTTGCAAGAATGCCTGTCTTAACCCAAGAAGTTTTATCGGTAATTCCTGCCTCATCAAGTTTAGTCTTTAAAAAGTCACTCGTTTGAATCTCTTGGAAAGAAATCTCAGGATGTTGGTGAATATGCCGTCTCACATCCCGCACAAGCGGAAAAATCTCAGCGGCGAGCTGTTTTACTTCCAGAAGTAAATTCTTACTCATTTAGAAAAGATCATTTTAATGGCTAAAATCAACATAATAACTCCGAAAATCCGTTTCATGAGAACCTCATCAATATTTAATGAAAGCTTAGAGCCTAGAAAAGCTCCTATCACAAAGGTGATTCCAATAGTTAAACTGTAATTAAAGTGAAAATTTCCCGATTTATAATAATTGTAAGCTGCAAGAAAACCCACAGGCATAAGTAACATACCAATGGAAACACCTTGTGCTTCATGTTGACTCAATGCAAGAAAATAAACTAGAGCTGGTACAATAACAACTCCTCCTCCGATTCCAATCATACCACTGGCAAAGCCAGCGAATAGACCAATTAACATAAGAATGATAACCGTATTTACATCCATAGCCTTACTGTCTTTTTTCATGTCAAAAATCTGCTCCTAATGATAAATAGATGATAGCAGGTAGTAGTGAGCCATCCTCAATACCTCGTGCATAATCTACTCTTACAAAGTAACCCAAAATTCTTGTTCTGATTCCAAAACCCAAGCCTGCAACAATTGGTTCGCGCTGATTTTTAAGGATAACAGTGATAGGTCCACTGGTAATAGTTTGTTGGTTAAAGGTATTGTCCTCAGAATAAGGTGAACTTCCGGTAAAAGCCGTTCCTGCGTCAGCAAAACCTATAGCTTGCATTGAATTGAAGAAATCAGAACGAAGTGGATATTTTGAGAAGAACTTCATGAAATTCCACCTCAATTCAGTATTTACCACTGCGAAACTAGAGCCATTTCGGATGTTCTGAAAAAAGCCTCTTACGTTAGTTCCCAAAGTTTGAAAAATGTAGTTCTGGCTTTGATCTACATTCACTGAATTATCAAAACGAGGAATAAACCAATTGTCGACACCTCCCAAATAAAATAGTAGCTTATTTGGACCAAATGACGTTGCTCCAGCAACCCTTGTTGCCCAAATCATTTCGCGCATTACTCGGCCATAGTTTCTAACATCGAATCCGGCAATGGTCACATTTATTCCTCTTTCATCGAGCCTACGAAAATGCTCAAGGGTTGCTTTAGCGCGCATTCCGGTGAACATATTTAAGCCAATAGGGAATGAATTATCCCATACAAACTCTGCCTTGGCTTGTGTCCAATGTCTGAATTCGTTGGGGCGATTTAGGTTTGCCAGATCAGTTGAAAGATAAACGGTGCGATCGTTACGGTAAGCAACACTTCCATCTATTCTAGCAACTTCATTGAAGGGGAAAGACACTTTGGCAGTAGCAGTATGAAGCATCACACGAGTTCCAGCTTGGATGCCTGCCTGAATTCCTTGACGGTGAAAGATAAAACTATGATCTAACCTATTCTTGAGTGATTCGAAAGAAAGTAGGTATTCGTTTCCGGTGAGGTTTCCAGCCAAACGAATCCCGCCGGTGAGGCGGTAATCTTCAAACAAATCAGAAGTGGCAAATCGGAATAAACCGTTTACAGAAGGATTAAAATACCCGTCGGGTGAATAGGGCTGATAGGTTTGATTAAGAAAACTGCGATCTATTCGAGTAACCAGATATTCAGGATAATAAGATGTTTCATAAATCCTTTGTCTAGAAAGCTGGAATTTGCTTGTATCGGCTAAGTCTGTTTTCTCGACGGGAGTTTCCTCTTCCTCGCCCTTTCCAAATACGACAATCCTTCTCACCTTTGTCTTAGCCTTCTTGCTTTCCGAGTTTCGCGTTTCGGGCAACTTAGGAGCAGGTAAAATGCTCTTAGCCGGCGACCATGAAGCATGCGGAAGTTCTTCTTGGAATGTTTTCCTCAATTGGTCTGCATTACTAAGAAGCAACTGATTTTTGAAAGATTTCACCGACGTGGACAACACCTTCTCGCCCTGAATATCAAAATCCTGAACAGCATTATTTGCATTGCTCAAAGCACTTGAATTGAGAAAGTAATTGTAATGAACTATGGTATCTACAGCTACCACAGAACTGTCGAAACTTGCCGTATAAATATTGCTCAAGCCGTTAGCATTACTCAGGTAGGCTAAGGTACGAGCTCCTGTGATTCTAGGTTTGCGTTCATTAACAGAGCCCGATTTTGTTAGTTGCTTTAATGATAAATCATCCACATTGACTTGAAATAAATCGTGATTTGAAGAAGGTATCAATGGAATTTTCCCAGCAATTTCAAGTGAGTCTTTCGGTCGGTTAGAACTAAAAACAATGCTTTTCCCATCAGTAGTCCAAACGGCTTCGCCTTCATCCCAATGGTCATTGCTCACTGTCATAAAGGTATTGGCAATGTTGTTAAAAATGAGCAAGTCAACCTTACCATCTTTCAAGGCTGTGACAGCAAAATCTCTTCCGTTTGGAGCAATATCAAAGTGAATAATTTTTTGAACATCATCAATGAACTTTCGTTCTGTTTCGCCACTTTCAAGATCAAAGAAATTGAGTCTCAGGCGACCCTTAAATTCATCTGTATAAAGGAAAAGTGAATTATTGGGATGCCAGCCTGTAACTGGGAAAGAGGTATCGTTGATGTTCGGTAGTCGCCTACCCATCTTGATTTTAAATTTCGTTTTCGGATTCTGTGTATCTGCAATCCGAATAATGCTTTTGCCGGCTTCATTGCTTACGTAAGACAAATACTTTCCACTGGGACTTAATTTCGGGTGTAGAAAAAGTAGGTTTCTCCTATTTTTCTTTGAGAGTTTCTCGCCTGGAAGATCTACAAACAGGTTTCGAGAAGTATAGTATTTCTTGTCGTAATAATTAATCCACTCCTGAGTAAGGCCTTTAAGATCAAGCCCGAGGACAAATTGAAAACCGTTATCAATACTTCTGGTGATGCGAGTCATTTCTAGAATATCTCCAATTACCCGTTCACCGTATGTATTTGCGATATAGTGCCAAATTGATTCACCTGCAACGAGAGCATCTTCGCCCTGAATTCGATTGAATTTGTAATAACGTCCGCTAAGAATACCATCTTTCAGCCAGCTATCGGAGTCTGTGCTCCAAGGTCGGCTCATATAGCTAACCAATCCTTTCCTGAACCAATCAGGGATGTTCATTAAAGTAGAACT
>JBBEBC010000078.1:27122-30232 GCA_040882555.1 Bacteroidia bacterium | reverse complement strand
TTAATATACTTAATTTTTTCTGGAATAAAAAGTCCAAACGGTGGATTATTGAAATGTCTTGCGTATAATTGAGAATCTTAATTATACATATGAATCGCGAAATAACTTCCTGGTATTCCCCTGCTTTAGATGCTGAAATGCCTCTAGCTGTTTATGGACACTATGGGTTTTCAATACTGTTAATACCAACAGCGGCAGCTGATTATCTTGAATATGAACGTTTTCAAATGATGGATTCTCTTGCTCCTTTTTTAGATAGCGGCAAGTGTAAAATATTCTCGATTAACAGCATTAATAATGAAAGTTGGCTTAATAGCTCCATGCAACCTGAGCATAAAGCTATTCGACATAATCAGTTTAATGAGTATGTTGTAAATGAGGTCATTCCATTTATTAGAAAACAATCTGGCGACAACACTCCAATAATCACTTGTGGCGCAAGCTTCGGCGCTTTGCATGCCATGAATCTGTTTCTTAAAAACCCACATTTAATAAACGGAGTTATTAGCATGAGTGGGGTATATAATCTAGCTGAATACACCAAAGGCTTCTGGGATGATCAAGTATACTTCAATTCTCCCGAACATTACGTCCCAAACATAAAGGATGAAGTATATCTTAATCAGATAAAAGAAAGTAAACACATTCATATTTACACAGGCTCAGGAGATTACGAAGACCCAGATGCAAGTAGACGATTCTCTCAAGTGCTTTGGGACAATGGAATCTGGCATGACCTCGGAGTTTGGGGAAATGACATTACTCACGATTGGCCGACCTGGAGAAAAATGCTGCCAATCATATTGAATGAGAAGTTTTTATGATCTAGTTGAAAGGATTAAGGATGTGTGAAGCATGAATTTGTAAAGACATTCTTCGCTTTTAGCTGCATACCCTAAGAGTTAAGTAATCATTGATACTTTCTAGACATTTTCTGAATAAGAATATCTATTGAAATTATCAAGTAATTTATTAGAGTTTTATGCCAAAATAGATGGTTCTAGGGCGCATTGGTCCATAGACAAAATTGCTATCTCTGTTTTTACCGGTGTCGAAGTCCGATTGATATGCATTCAGTAAATTATGCACTCCAGTTTGGAGTTGTAGCTCTTTCTTGCCAATTTTGATTTTACTGATAAAATTCAGTCTTAATCCCAGGTCAATAAATGATTCAGAAGTGATGAGTTCATCTTCAGGAACTGTTGGAGCTCCTCCAAAATGTGGGACTAACATTTCCCCAGTATACACAACACTTAAAGAAGGCTGAAGTCGATGATCATTAAATGCCGAAACATTTAAATATCCATATGTATTTGGTGTGCGCAATTGGCGGCTTACTCCTGGTAATTCTGAGGACCAATTCAAAGGCTCGTTTAAGATTGCTTTTTGCAAAGTAAAGCCAGATTGAAAAACGATATCATCTTTCCATGCCATTCTCAATTCAAGAGTTACCCCTTCATATAAAGCACCTTGCCCGTTAGTTCTAAAAAGTTCTTGATTACCCACATTGTTAAAACCTATTTCTTCAAGAATGAAGTTGTTTTGAAGCTTAGTCCTAAAGTAATCAAGGCTTATTCCCACTAAATAATTAGGTTTTTCGTACGAATAGGAAGCTGAAAAGTTTATTCCTTCAGAAAACTCTGCCTTTAAGTTAGGATCTATTGAAATTACAGATACTCCTCCGCCGGCAAAGGCGATATGCATATCCGTTTCAAAAGCCTGAGGCGCTTTAAATCCTTGTGACCAAGATCCTCTGAATTGCCAAGCAGAAGATGGTTTCCATAAAAGTGCGAATCGAGGAGTATGAATCGGAATAGTTAATCGATTGGATATATTCAGGCGGTAGCCTGAGGATAGCTGAATATTTTTGAAAATAGTCCAGTCGCTTTGAATGAAAAGTCCTGTTAATGTTACTTCCTGATCAATTAGATAATTGTAAGCTTCAATCTTATCGAAGGTTTTATCCCATTGATTTTCAAGCCCTAGAACGAAGGTGTTTTTCCCTAAAGGGAATTGATTTGCTTGATGTTGAATTTGAACTCCGCTTTGAAAAGAAGACGACCTTGATAAACCCCATCCATTTTCTTGATCTAGTCCGGTGTAGTGACTTCTCCAAGTAGTTTGGGCTGCAGAGTAAAATCTTATCATGGTGTTTTTTCCTGACTCGAAACTATATCCTGCGTCAGCAGCAAAAACATGATGTAAGCGATATTCTCCTTGATCGGCAAGATTAGCTCTTTGACCAATTTTGTTTCCTCCTTGCCTTTCTTCATTTATATTAAACGCCTGAAATTCAAGCAATCCTGTTTTACCTGTTTTCAAGAAGGATGAAAAACCAAGTGAGGCAGATTTAATCTTGGGTAGTTCTGTAAAACTATCTCCGTTGGCATCATATTCATCCCGCTGACGGGCGGCAAACATAAGTGTTGATCCTGCTTTTCCGCTTTTGTTAACCAATGATGCACTTGCGTTAAGATTATTATCTATTGCTTGACCATCAATAATTCCTGAAGAAATTCCGGCTGACCAGTCATTTTTGGCAGGCGTTTTAGTAATAATGTTAACCGTTCCTGCGATAGCAGAACTGCCATAAAGCACAGATCCACCTCCTTTAACCACTTCAACCCTATCAATTAATGAGGCAGGGAATTGCTCTAAGCCATACATGCTCAAAAGCGATGGAAATACTGGCCGGGAGTTAATAAGCACTTGAGAATAGCTGCCAGGTAAACCATTCATTCTAAGTTGACTAAATCCGCAAGTTTGACAGTCGGTTTCCATTCGTAAGCCCGGCTGGAAACACAACCCGTCAGATAATGAGCTAGATTGGGTTAGCTCAAGCATCTTGCTGTCGAGCACATGCACTAAGATTGAACTTTCAGATCTTCGGGAAAATTGTCTATTACCTGTTATAACAACCTCATTTAGTGATAATGGTCTAGGCTCAAGTTGGATTTTCAATGAACCTGATATCTCATTCAAGTTGATAGCTAGTGATTTTGGTTTATAACCAATTAGGTAAATATCGAGTATAAGATTGGGGTCATTTATATTATCTAATATGAAAAAGCCGTTTAAGTCGGAAGTCGTACTTTTTTCTGTTCCTTTCA
>JBBEBC010000078.1:0-27022 GCA_040882555.1 Bacteroidia bacterium | reverse complement strand
TCTAATATGAAAAAGCCGTTTAAGTCGGAAGTCGTACTTTTTTCTGTTCCTTTCAAGCTTACAGAAGCAAATGCCAAAGGCCCTGCCTCGTCTGCTACAGTTCCTTTAACTATGCTTTGCGAATTGGCGGTTAAACTTGAAAAAAAAAGAATTACAAGCAAGTATTTAACCATCTCGAAAATTAATTTTAGACAAATCTAAAATATTTATTAGACAAGCAATTCAAATAAATATAAATGGCTAAAAAGATTCCATTAAATAGGGGTAAATTTGACCAGACGTGTTATATCACACACGTCAAAAGATGAGTTTTGTAATGCGTGCTATTATCATATTAATGCTGAGTGTTTTTCTTTCACCCATATCACTGTGGTCATTCGAACGGAATACAGAGCAAATTTTGAATTACAAAGTTTTGGTTAATGAGGAGCACAAAGGCAATTTAGTTGCAAGAATTATTCGTCAATCAGAAAACGATTTCAGTATTAGACTAGTCACAACGCTCGATGTCTTCTTCTTGAATATCGTCTCTGACATTAGTCTTGAGTATTCAAATGGCAAACTAAAGACTGCAAAATCAACTAAGCATATAAACGGGGTGAGGACAGAACACACCGAAATGAGCAATGCCAATGGTAAAATGTTAGTTCAAGGATCGGACATAGATGATATAACTCTTTCAGATCCAGTTACATTTAGTGTGGGTCGTTTATATCATGATGAACCTAAAGGGCACAAATCAATTCTTTCCGAACGACTTGGTCGTGAAGTGGTTATTAATTCTATAGGTGTTCATGCCTATGAATTAAGACAACCAGATGGCACAAGAAACTACTTCTTTTATAAGCAGGGAGTATGCATAGAAATGCAAACTCGCATGCGAGGCAGAAAGGTTAGATTTATCCTTGAATAATTAGAATTCTAGATTTCTCGGGGTTCTTGGAAATGGAATAACGTCTCTGATATTACTCATTCCTGTTACAAACAATATCAATCTTTCGAAACCTAAGCCAAAACCTGAATGTGGCACAGTACCATATTGTCTTGTTTCTAAATACCACCAAAGACTTTCTCGATGAATGCCCATTTCATCAATACGATTGCTTAACTTCTCATAGACTTCCTCTCTTTGAGAGCCCCCTATAATTTCTCCGATACCTGGGAATAGAACATCCATCGCACGGACTGTCTTCCCATCTTCATCTTGCTTCATGTAAAAAGCTTTGATATTTTTTGGATAATTAGTCAGTATTACTGGCTTTTTGAAGTGCTTTTCCACCAAATATCTTTCATGCTCGCTTTGGAGGTCAACACCCCATTGAACAGGGTATTCGAATTTTTTACCGCTTCTTTCAAGTATAGAAATGGCTTCGGTGTAGGTAATTCTTTCAAAAGCTGCACTTGTAACAGTTTTCAATTTTTCAACTAAAGGCAAAGCGCTGCGCTCTTCCTTCTTCATTTGAGATTCTTCTTCCTGTTGGCGCGTATCAAGAAATGCCAAATCATCAGCACAATGTTCAAGTGCATAATTGATCAAGTATTTGAGGAAATCCTCAGCCAGATCCATATTGTCATTCAAATCAAAAAAGGCAACTTCAGGCTCAATCATCCAGAATTCGGCAAGATGACGGGTGGTATTTGAATTTTCAGCTCTGAAGGTTGGTCCGAATGTGTATACTCTAGATAAAGCAAGTGCTGCAAGCTCTGATTCGAGTTGACCTGAAACGGTTAAGTTCGCTTCTTTACCGAAAAAGTCCTCGTTATAATCAATTTCTCCATTTTCATTTTTAGGTGGGTTCTTTAAGTCGAGCGTTGTCACTTTGAACATTTCCCCTGCTCCCTCAGCATCAGACCCAGTAATTATTGGAGCATGAATATAATAAAAGTGGTTGTCGTTGAAGTACTTATGGATTGCAAATGCCATTGCATGCCTTACCCTGAGAATAGCGCTAAAGGTATTTGTCCTTGGGCGTAAATGAGCAATTTCTCTTAGAAATTCGAGAGAATGCTTCTTCTTTTGAAGAGGATATTTTTCTGCATCAGCTTCTCCAAGAATTTCAATTCCTGAAGCAACTAATTCCACTTTCTGTCCAGCTCCTTGAGATTCAACTAATTTACCGGTAACAGAAATAGCGCTTCCAGTGGTGATTTTTCTTAAGAGTTCTTCATCGAACTTACTCAGTTCAGCCACAATTTGGATAGTGTGAATAGTAGAACCATCACTCAAAGCAATAAATGCAATTTCTTTGTTCCCTCGCTTACTGCGAACCCATCCTGGGAAACTAATTAATTCGTCAGAAGGACTGCTGTTAAGCAAATCAGCAATACGTTTTTTATGAAGAGCATTCATGTTATGACATCTGTTTTATGCCCGCAAAAATAAGGCTTCCTCGAAATATCGGGACAAACAATGCAATTATATTATAACAATGAGTGCTTTAGCCAAGCTTTATTGGGCTGAAGAATCATTTTTCAGAGTGAATTCGTGCGATTGAGCGAATTCCTGTTGTGCAAGAATAAATGTTGAGATTAACTTATTACTCTGGTCATCAATCGTTTTATATAGAATACTCAACCTAGCTTCATCACTATCGGTGTAAATGCTATCAGGTTTTGACAGAATTCTGATAACCTCATCATATTCCTCTCTATTTATTTTTTTAAATCCTTCAATAAACTGAGATGCCGCTTCTAGCAAGCGTGAGTCATTTTCGTATTTCCCAGTCCTTTTAATTGCTTTTTCCGCCTTTTCAAGCTGAAGTTCAAGGTCATTTCTTCTTATTTCCATCTCCGCCTTCACATATCCTGCGAAAGCATCATGCAAACTATTCGCTTTTTCAGTTATACCTATTTGCTGAACGGCGAGAGAATCGTTGTACGCTGCTGGCTCAGGCGTTTTAACCGAGCAAGAGGATATACATAAAATGAGTATCGATAGAAGTGATAATCTTTTCATCATATACAAAGAACGTAAATAGAATGCTTCACACATCAACTGTTTGTAGATTTTCACGAATCGAAATACTAAAAAGAAAAAGCCCCTTCCATTGCGGAAGAGGCTTTCTGGTGCCAGGGTAACTACCTAATTAACTACCTGGGAGCAGCACCGTATCTAATACATTAATAACACCATTCGATTGATTTACATCTTCAATTGTGATGTTTGCCTTTACACCGCGACCGTCTTGAACGACGAAGTTTCTTGGACCATTCATGCTTACAATAAGCTCTGCACCTTGAAGAGTTTTTAATTTAGCTTGTCCTTTACCATCCTTAATAGCTTTCTCCAAAGTTTTGCTATCGTACTTTCCTGCAACAACATGGTAGGTAAGAATAGAAACAAGTTGATCTTTATTTTCCTTCTTCAACAATGTTTCAACGGTTCCTGCCGGAAGGTTTTCAAAAGCATCATTGGTTGGAGCAAATACAGTAAAAGGACCTGCACCTTGAAGAGCTTCTACTAAACCTGCTGCTTTTACAGCGGCCACCAATGTGGTATGGTCTTTCGAGTTTACTGCGTTTTCAATAATATTTTTGGTTGGATACATCTGCATTCCGCCTACAACAACATTATCCTGTGCATTTAAATTGGTTGCTACAGCTGTCATTACAAATGCCATTACTGCTGATTTGATGATTGTTTTCATGATTTAATTTGAGGGTTATTATTATTTATTAATTGATTCTTAGTTTTTGATTACTCGATTTGTACTAATTACACCTTCGGTGGAAGTTTGAACGATGTAAACACCACGAGCGAGGTCACTTAATGAAATACTTACCTGGTTGCTGCTATTAGCAGGAATGCTTCTTACTAATCTTCCCTCAGTTGAGAAAATATTAACTAGTTCAATTTCTTGATCAGAACTTATATTCAGTTGGTTAACTAAAGGGTTAGGATAGATGCTCAGATTATTGCTTTGAGCACTAGTTGCTATTGATGTCACAATTTCGCAAGAGCCGGTTTTTAGAACTTGACCTCTTAATTCACCCCCTGGGAAGTTCATAGTATGTAAATTCACATAAGTTCCTCCATTGATGATTAAGGTTGCTAATTCAGCCGTTAAGGTTGTATCATAACCTGAAGTAGTATTATTGATAAGGTTATCGCTAAAGTTTATAGCAACATCACCATTAGTTCCAGCCTCTCCTAAGTGTAGGTGAGCTCCCATTACCATATCAGAAACATCTGATGAAGCAACCATATAATGAATATTACTTCTGTTTCTATCGTAAGAAATCACTGCTGAGCCATATGCATCTACAATAATAGCTGGCACTTCTTGAGCTCCACACAGATCAAAGCCAAAACCTTCACGTGCATGTCTTAGAGCCTGAGCTCTTACTTCACCGTTTGGAAACAGCACCGTATGAACGTTTAAATATGTTTCTCCTCTTAGGATAGCATTCACCAAATCATTTGTAATGCTTGCTCCAGTTATAAAACCTGAAGCCGATTTTCCGTCTGTAAGCATCAGGCCTACCGCAACATCACCATTCTCACCAGCAGCTCCGTAATGAATATGTGCTGCTTGAGCATCACCGCTTAAGCCATCAATAAGGAATGCATAATTCAACGTGTCAAGAGTAGGGTTGAGATTCATAACTGCAACACCTCTAGCGTTTGTAATTGCCATTGGCACTTCATTCATTCCACTAAGGAAAGCATCAAAGCTTAGCCCTTCTTGAATCAT
Organism: Bacteroidia bacterium; assembly: GCA_040882555.1. Lineage (GTDB taxonomy): Bacteria > Bacteroidota > Bacteroidia > M30B66 > M30B66 > M30B66. The sequence goes on along the minus strand of JBBEBC010000078.1, from coordinate 22,328 downwards.
AAGTTGACCGCGAATCTCACCGCCCATGTTATCTGCAGTATGTAAATTCAAGTATAATCCACCTGTTTTAAGAGCTTCAACATCCATTGCTTCTAAAGCAGTGAAATCAATTTCTCCAAAAATTCTATTTCCATTAATAAGTGGAGTTAAGTCAATTAAAACATCTCCATTTTCACCGGCAGCGCCTCTATGAATATGAGCTCCCATTATTTGACCGCTCATTTCTGTTGCAATAAGTTCAATTTGAGCAGAATAACCAGTTTTTGATACGATAAAACTTGCAATACCTGAAGCACTTCCATCTACCGCAGGTACTTCCTGACTACCATCTAGCATAGCTGTGTAGGCTTGGTCATTCTCAAGACTTATTTGTCCACGAGCTTCACCATCAGGGTTTTCCATAGTGTGGACGTTTACATAATAACCACCTTTTAGCATTCTGCTTAATTGTTCAGGTGTTAATCCTGTAATTTGACCCTTTACTCTGTTTCCAATAAGAAAAGGCTCTAAGTCCATCCAAACTCCTCCGGCTTCACCTGCAAACCCTTCATGAATATGGATTGCCTGAATTGATCCGCTTAGATTAGCAATGGTTAGATTAATATCAACCGCTGAGCGGTCGTTACTTAATATAAAAGACCCAATTCCAATTGCATCAGTTATAACTGCCGGAGTTTGTTGAGCTCCAGTCATTCTAACTGAAAATTGAAGTTGATCTGTTAAATGGTTTGCATTTAATACTCCAGCGAATAAAATCGCGAAGCAGTTGATACATGTTAAAAGGATTAATTTTTTCATAACTATTTAAGTTTTTGGTTTCTTAAAATCAGTTACGCACTAAAACCCTTGCTTGGATTTCTAAATAAGAAATAAACCTTAAAATAATTTTCAATTGCCTGATTTACATCCAATTGCACGATGAAATATTTTATGTATATACATGAAATAAGCCTTCTTTTGCTGCTTAAGTGAAAGGTAAAGGCAAAAAAAATCCCTCTCAAAACGCTTGAGAGGGATAGAATAGAAATTGTAATTAGCTTAAGAAACTGCGCCGGCAGCAACCATTTTTTCAAGTGTAGGTGTTGGACTGCCACCTTTCTTTTCAATAGTGATAGCAAAGGCCTGCGCTTGTAATAGTTCAGGTATATTTTTACCCGACTGCATACCCTTTTTATTATTTAGCACTCCCATATCAATAGGTTTTCCGTCAACTAATGCCCAAAGCTGATATTGATTTTCTTCGGGAAGCTCTGCAAGCTGATCAATTGAAATGAGCATGACCGCTTTTTTCGGGTTTAGAAATACAACTGCATTTGCACCAACATCTTGTGTTTTGCTCGATAGCAGGATTTTTTTTGTGTCTGGTGATGATAAATTTGCTAATTGCTCTGCATTGGCAGTAAATCTTGTATTCAGGTCGGCAAACTGTTGTTCAGAGTTTGACAATCTTGATTCAAGCTCTGCAATTCGCTCACTGTATTGATTATTTCTTAACACTAACCAAGACGTGGTTAAAAGTAATGCAACACTTGCAGCTGCAAGCCACAGGTTTATCTTTGATTGCATCTTAATTACCTTGGGTTCAGGCGCTTTGCTAATAGGTGACTCATCTTGTATTTTAACAGTAGGCTTTCCAATTACTTCGTTGGAAACCTCAAAAGGCAAATTACCTAGTACTCTTTGCTTTAAACTAGCGTCTGGTTCTTTCGCATAGATTTCAGCAAAAAGAGAGAGCCCTTCCTGAACCGCATCAAGTTCAGATTTCAGCTCAGGATAACGTTCAATATTCGCCTCCACTTCTCCTTTTTCTTCAGGAGAAAGTGCATCCATCGCATAAAGCTCAATGATGCCGGATTCAATATATTCTTTTATGTTCACTTGATTTGAAATATTGCTCTTAGTTTGATGATGGCGTATCTAGATCGAGTTTTTACAGTTCCCAAAGGTAAATTTAATGCTTCAGCTGTTTCGGTCTGCGTATAACCTTCAAAATACATGTATTCAAGAATTTCTCTTTGCTCAGGAGGTAATTCAGAAACCAGTCGTTTTAGTCCTATATGGTCTGTTGAAATCCCACTAATCATTTGAGTATTCAATGCAGGTACGAGATCGTCGAAGTTTCGGTTTTTTTGCTGTTGTTTTTGTTCAGCTGACCTTAGTTTATCAATGCATAAATTTCTAGTAATTTGCATCAACCAAGTGTATAAACGCCCTTTTGAAACGTCGTATGAGTCGATAGAGTTAAATATTTTAACAAATAGCTCCTGTAACAAATCTTCTGCAGCTGTATCTGGCCTAATCATTCTTGAAATAGAACCATAGAGCGCAGCCTTGTAATTATCATACAAGTGTTCAAAGGCATCCTGTTTGCGCAGTTTTAGCCCTTGAACCAAAGCATCTTCGCTTAGGTAGTTATTCAAATTTTCAGGTTGGTTGGCTAAGATAGTTAAATTGGCTTCTATCACTTCAGCTTTTACAACCTGTTTTTACTAAATTGGTTTGCTTGATAAATAGATTTTTAGAATTCAATTTTAACAGAGCCTCTTTTCATTAGGATATTGCCTTCCTTTGAAAAAGATAATTCAACCTTGTGCCTTGTTAACTTACACAGATATAGCTATTAGCAATATTTTTTTGACAGAATCGCCCGACTTATGTATTCGTATCTATGGCGATTTGCATTCAGAGATATCGGGTAATAAGTCTTTTAAGTTAAGTCGGTTTATTAAAGAATCGAAACCTGAGGAGGCACTAGTTTCTTTTGGAGGTGCTTGGTCTAATCACCTTTTGGCATTATCCGCGGCAGCGAAAAAAATAAACAGGAAAACCGTTGGTATTATTAGAGGAGAAGAACCTTCGAATTATAGTCCATACCTTAAAGCAATGCAAGGCAACGGAATGCATCTGCACTTTATAAGTCGCGAGGATTTCAAGGAAAAAGAGAGTCCTCAATTTATAGCTACAATTAGAGAAATATTTGGGCCATGCTATATCATTCCCGAGGGGGGAGCAGGCGAAAAAGGTGTTTTAGGAGCTTCGGCTATGGTTCATGAAAACGAAGATTACGACTTAGTTTTTCTTCCTGGAGCTACTGGAACTACTCTTGCTGGTGTTGCATCAAAATTAAGGGGTTTTTCTACTTCCGTAGGATGTGTTCAGGTGCTAAAAGGCAGCAATATTCTTAGAAATGAGTTACTGCGTACCGCAGGATTAGATATTCAGTCATTTAAAAATGTAGAAATCTTTGAAGATTTTCATTTTGGGGGATATGCAAAAAAGACCAAAGAATTAGAAGATTTTCAGTCTAAGTGGTTCGAAAAAACTGGCATTCCCTTGGATTTGGTTTATGGAGCTAAAGCGATGTTTGGCTTATTAAATCTTATTAAATCCGGAAAATATTCTGAAGCTAAAAAAATCTTGTATTTACATACAGGAGGATTAGGTCCATCAATCTAAAGCCCTTCTATTAAAGATGAGAAAGCCCGTTGTAAAAATCAGAGAAAATGGCTTTTCACTTTGGTCGTAGTAATTAAAACTTAAAGCGATGGGAGCAATTGGAGTATGAAAAACCAAGGCTGCAGAAGCTGCAAAATATCGTTTTTCGAAAATGTCTCCATAGCGCGGAGTTAAATCTGCATTTGAAAGTATTTCCTTGTGTGGTTGAAAAATATACCCTTCTAATCTCAAGTCCAGTCTGGACGTAAAACTAGAAATTACTTTTATACCAGCAGCTCCATAATTATGAGCTCTAAATTGCCTCTGAAAAAGGGTTCTGCTTTCTGGAATCACATTAAAAGCTGCTGCTTGAAGCAAGGTAGATGTTGTGTTATTGAAGAAGGGTTGATTTGAGGCTACAACCTCGCCATAAATTCCAGCATGAACTTTTCCTTTCTTGTTAAGGTATTTATCATAGACTATTCTAGCCCGAAAAAAATTATGGTCGTTTTTGTACAAATCTTCAGTTGTGCTAGTGCTTCCAGGAATATTTTCTTCCTCACCACCCAAATACTTCACTTTAACATAAAACTGAGATCCGGTGCTTGCATACTGCTTTCTATTTAGTGTGTTATGCTCAAAACTTAAGAAAACACCAGCATGATTAAAGTTGGTCCTGTCGGCAGTGTCGGCATTGAAAAAAGCTTTTGTTTGATAGTAATCATCAAACATTTGAGCTGCATAGAAACCAGTTTTAAATCGTGCATGGTTTCTTAAAGGAAGAACCAAAGCCGTTTGAAAAGATCTGTCGCTTTGGATAAGATATGATGGTTTTACATCCTCAAAGAAAGTACTCGCACTATTAAAGAAGTCGAAGTTGTTAAATGTAAAATCTGTTTCAACCTGAAATGGCACTTTGTTAGGAAAATCAAAAACGCCTCTTACTTGGACTGAGCTGTAAAACTTTCCAAAATAAGTGTTTGCATCTATGCCTAACCCAAAGCGGTTAATTCTTTTATAATGAAGTCCCAGAAAACCCATGTTAATAGGTCGTGAAGAAAATAGCCCGCCAAACTCGGCAAGAATATCTTTATCAAGCTTCATCTGTAGATTAAGTTTGAACTTCTCTGTTTCCGGGTTGATTTTTGCGCTTGGATAGATCTTTTTTATTCGAGGGTCATAAGCCAGGCGATAGAAAAAGGGTTTAAGCGTCTCTGCTTCTGCAGGAAGTTTTTTTGACCTAAAAGTCCTTTTTACATAATTAGCCTGATTCTTATTCAATCCCTCAATTTCGATTTCCTCAACTTTAAGAGGAAGGAGTTGATGAAGGAAATTATGTCGTTTTTTAGCTAATTCTAGAGAGTCTTGTTCTCTTGGTATCATTCTCTTAAGATCTTCTAACCTGCTCACAGTAGAAAGATATCCTCCGCTAATCATAGAAAGAGTTTGATCGAAATCAAGAATAGAAACTTTAGGTATTTCTGGACGGATAATCACCATGCTTTCTGTTTCGCAAACCACACCATAAGTGGTTCTCTCCATGAGCATATTTTTTATCTGAGATATAATATCATCCTCATTTGGAGGCTTCATTTCTGATGCAACGGTACTTCCAATAATAACATCGGGTAAGAAATCGCGATACATTATGTCGGCAGGGAAATTATTGTATAAACCACCATCGAATAGAAGCTTATCATCTACCACAATAGGCTTAAAGAAAAATGGATATGTTGTAGTAGCTCTTAAAGCTTGACCTAAATCTCCAGATTTAAAAATAACTTCAGCTTTATTATGAATATCGGCTGCAACGCAGCGAAAAGGAACAAAAAGACTATCGAAATTATAATTAGCAGCAGCACTTACTGGAGCCGTTCTTTCCAAAAAAGCGAAGTCCATATTTACAGGAGAAACTATACTTGTTGGAAACCGCGTTTGGATGACAGAATCTACTCTTAGTTTTATTCCTGCCCAAGAAGCATCTGAATCTCTTTCCCTGAAAAAATATACATACCTATCGAGAGGTTTCCCAAAAACCCACTGATTAAATTCCTCTCCGGTTACTATTTCAATAATTTCATCAGGTGTATACCCCATCGCATACATTCCTCCCACCAGGGCACCCATAGAAGTTCCTGCAATATAATCTATCGGAATATTTGCCTCCTCTAGAGCTTTGAGCACGCCAACATGCGCTAGACCACTAGAACCTCCACCACTTAAAACCAGACCTACTTTTTGAGAATACCCCTTTGTGGTTAATAATAATAGAAAAATAAAAAAACGCAGCTTGAACACCATTATAGAACGTAATATGTCCTTTATTATTCGCTGTCAAAGCTACGCTTTTTAAACTCCTTAGCAGAATTTGTCAGGCAGTAGAATCATGAATTTATTTGAAAATGAATAGTGATTAATTTGCCATCCCGCGAGGTACAAAAAATTTAGCATGACGAAAAAGCTCATCCATAGCTCGAAAGATTTTCTGACCATGTGTCACAATTTCACAATTGGTTTTGGTTTTGACTAACTTGTCCTCTCAGCAAAAACACATGACAACAACTACTACAATTTCAGAGCTTACTGCTTTTGAAGTTTTTAAAGATATTCCTGAAGAGCAGCTAACATGGTTTCTTTCTAAAAGTGAAGAGAGAATTTTTCAGGATGGAGAATTATTATTTGGGCCTGATGAGCCTATGCTCCATACCCATGTCATCATGACAGGAAATGTAAAGGTTCTTCTTAGTACGAATAATCAACAAAGAGAAATTTATTTGCTTACCCCAGGAGAAATTACTGGAACATTGCCATATTCGAGGGCTACAACATCCCGCGCTAGCGGAATTGCGAAAGGGGAAACCCGTGTGATTTCCTTTCACAAAGAGAACTATCATGAACTTATTTGCAATAACCATGAACTAACAACTCGTTTTGTGCATGAAATGACAACTCGTGTTAGAGAATTTACCCAATTGCAAACTCAAAATGAGAAAATGATGGCTCTTGGGAAATTAAGTGCTGGACTTGCACATGAGCTTAATAATCCCGCATCTGCTATTGTAAGAAGTTCGACTTCCTTGAAGGAGCATTTACAATTGATGCCCGATTCATTTAAGAAAATCACTTCAATCGACATGACCGATGAGCAAGTAGATTTAATAAATGACAGGATGCTATCAAGAATTAACGATTCAGATAGAGCAAGCATCAAATTAAGCATGATGGAACGAGCTAATCGAGAAGATGACTTGGTGGATTGGATGGATGATCACCAAGTTGAAGATGCCATGGAAATGGCCGAGAATTTTGTGGAGTTTGGCTTCGACCAAGTTGATTTTGACTTCTTCATTGAAACGATTCCAGAAGCTCACCTAGGTCCAGTTTTAGGCTGGATTAATGGCAATCTGGTTACTGAGAAAATGGTAAGTGATATTCAGGAAGCGTCGAAGCGTATTGCATCCTTAGTGAGTTCGGTGAAAAACTTTACTCATATGGATCGGGCGGGTGACAAGCAAAAGAGCAATCTGCATGACGGCATTCGAAATACGTTAACGATGTTGAATCATAAGATGAAAAAGTCGAATGTAAAGTTGATTGAGAATTTTGATCCTGAATTACCTGAGGCGAATATCATGGTGAGTGAATTGAATCAGGTTTGGACAAATATCATAGATAACGCGATTGATGTGCTGGAAACTGTTGAAGATCCAACACTCGAAATCACGACTTCAAGTGATGGAAGTTTCATCCGGGTGCACATAATTGATAATGGACCGGGCATTCCAGATGAAATAAAAAACCGCATTTTTGAACCTTTTTTCACGACAAAGAGCATTGGCAAAGGCACTGGTTTGGGACTTGATGTGGTTACTAGAATTGTGTCTCAGCACAATGGAAAGATTAGCCTCGAGTCAAAACCAGGAAAAACCGATTTTGAAGTTTGCATCCCTATCAATTAATTAAAAATTGATTATTTATGAAGCTACCTATATTATTTTGTATTGATGATGATGCTCAGGTTTTGAGGGCGGTAACCCGCGATTTGAAAACGAAATTTAGAAAGGAATACCGAGTTATGAGCACAGACTCTGCTAAAGAAGGTCTTGAAAGTTTAGCAGAGTTGAGAAATAAAGGCGAAACTGTTGCTTTGTTTTTGAGTGATCAGAAAATGCCTGAGATGAATGGAGTTGATTTCCTTGAAAAAGCCAAAGAATATTTTCCTCAAGCAAAGCGGGTTTTACTAACCGCTTATTCTGATACGGATGCAGCAATTAAAGCCATCAATGAAGTTCAGCTCGATTACTACCTTATGAAGCCCTGGGATCCTCCAGAGGAGAAACTTTACCCTGTAATCAATGATTTGCTTGAAGAATGGCAAAGTACTGTTATTCCAGAATTTGCAGGAATTAGAATAGTTGGGTATCAGTTTTCATCAAAATCACATAAAATCAAGGAGTTCCTCTCCGGAAACCTTATAGCTTATAAGTGGCTCGATATTACAACTTCTGAGAACGGAAGAGAATTAATGGAGCTAAATAAGCTTGATAATTCGAGACTTCCCGTTGTTTTCTTTGAAGACGGAACGTATGTCTGCGACCCTGATATTCAAAATGTTGCCTCTAAAGTGGGATTAAATGTTACCGCGTCTTCAACTCTTTATGATGTAGTAATTGTTGGTGCTGGTCCCTCAGGATTAGCAGCTGCTGTTTATGGCGCTTCCGAAGGACTGAAAACTCTGATTATTGAAAAACATGCTCCGGGTGGACAAGCGGGGACTTCCTCAAGAATTGAGAATTACTTAGGTTTTCCTGCAGGCTTAAGCGGCTCTGATTTAGCTCGAAGAGCTGTTACACAAGCAACTCGCTTTGGCACTGAATTTCTATCTCCTCAAGAAGTAGCAAGAATAGAAACTAAAGACCAATACAAAATATTGCACTTCGTTGACGGCAGCTCTGTTACAGCAAAAAGCATAGTGATTACCACTGGAGTTTCTTACAGAAAACTTGAAACTGATGGACTAGAAAAATACACAGGTGCAGGAGTTTATTACGGAGCTGCTAATACTGAAGCTCATGCCTGCAAAGAGCAGGATGTGTTTATTGTTGGTGGTGGAAATAGTGCCGGCCAAGCAGCAATGTATCTCAGTCAATTCGCTCGAAAAGTTAGAATCATCATTCGAAGGGAGGATTTGAAATCGTCTATGTCGTCTTACCTTATTGACCAAATTAACGGAACACCAAATATTGAAGTTCTTGGAGGTACTGAAATAGCAGGTGCTGAAGGAAATGAGAAACTTGAGAAAATAAAAATACTATTTAGAGATTCTGGTGAAGTTCAAACTTTTGGAGCAACAGCTCTGTTCATTTTCATTGGCACCAAGCCTTTTACAGAGTGGACCCCTGAATTGATCTTAAAAGATGAAAAAGGATTTCTGCAAACAGGTCGCGATTTGATGCTTAATGAAAGCTTTAAACGTAACTGGAAATCTCCTCGTGAACCCTATCTCTTAGAAACAAGCATTCCAGGAATCTTTGCTGCAGGTGATGCACGATCAGGAGCTATGAACCGTGTTGCTTCCGCCGTAGGCGAAGGAGCAATGGCGATAAGCTTTGTGCATAGGTATCTGGAAGAAATTTGAAAAGGAGATTAATTTGAAATCAAACATAAATCCGGCTTTTTTGAAGTAAAATCTATGTTTTATCTTTCAGCAAAAATAGACCTGCTTAGTGCAAAAACAATTCAGAAAATACAAGAGAAATTCTATGCATATCAAGAAGTACAGGATACTTAAACAACCATTTGAGCTAAAATCATGAACTTTCTTTTCAGAATCAAAAGCCCAACAAACCAATGACTCCAAACTCTGAAAAAACTTATAATCAAAACCAAAAAGCTTACACTTAACTACTTAATAATAAACACCATAACCTCCCCTCTTTTACCCTAACTCCTAAAAAATTATACTTCTCCCCTTACTCTATGATTGTATACGAAACAAATAAGAACTGGCTCAAAGACATAACTCACCTTTTCCGTTCATGGACAATGACCCGCATTATGCGAACAGTTCTAGCAATTGGGGTTTATACTTCCATAATCTGGATAATTGAAGTTGCTGTATTTGATGGTAAAGTATTTCAATTCTCTCCATCCATCTTTTCTCTGCTTGGAGTTGTACTCAGTATTCTATTGGTGTTTAGAACAAATACAGCCTACGACCGCTGGTGGGAAGGAAGGCAGCAGTGGGGAGCTTTGGTGAATCATTGTCGCAATATGGCAATTACTGCTGAAGCAACTTTTCCAAGAGAAGACCACGCCGAAAAGCATCGCTTAGCCGTTTTGATTAGTAATTTTTGCATTTCTCTGAAAGAGCATCTTAGAAGTGGAACTAAAATCGATGAATTGCTTCTGCTCAATGAAGATGATAAAAAGAGGTATCCTCAGAAAGATCATATTCCAGCCTATATCTCCTCACAGATTCACCAACTTATTCAGCATCAGTACAAAGAAGGCAGAATAACAGGTGAGGATGTCCTGAATTTCAAACCTCAAATGCAAGCATTAATGGATATTGCTGGAGCTTGTGAGAGGATTAAAAAAACTCCAATTCCTTTTTCTTACAGTGTTTACTTAAAGATATTTATCTCCGTTTACGGGCTACTTCTGCCATTTGCTCTGACCTCAGAAATTGGCCCTTGGGCAATACCGGCAGTTATGTTTGTATTTTTTGCATTTATTGGAGTTGAGCTTATGGCGGAGGAAATTGAAGATCCTTTTGGACTCGATTGTAATGACCTCCCAACCGGAACTATTGCTGAAACAATTAGCAGAAATGTCTTCGAACTGCTTGATCATACGCATCCGAAAGCGAAAGTCCAAGAAGAAATCTACACTAAAATATTCTAAATCATTAATAAGTGCCCATGCAATACATTAAAGACCTTCTCGATAAAAACAAGCAATTTGTTGATGAACATCTAAGTCGCGACCCTCATTTTTTTGAGAAATCAGCTCAAGGCCAACAGCCAAAAATGCTTTGGATTGGTTGCGCTGATAGTCGTGTTCCACCTAACGAAATAACTAAAACCGATCCAGGCGAAATATTTGTCCACCGGAACATTGCCAACCTAGTAGTTCAAACCGATATGAACATGTTGAGTGTACTACAGTATGCGGTTGAAGTGCTGAAAGTAGAGCATGTAGTTGTTTGTGGTCATTATGGTTGTGGCGGCGTAAAAGCTGCAATGGGAACTCATCAATACGGTTTAATTGATAACTGGCTCAGGCAAATCAAAGACACTCAAAATTATTATTGGCAACAACTGGCTTTATTAACTGAAGAAGAGCGCTTTAACCGACTTGTTGAGCTGAGCGTTATTGAACAGGTGTATAACCTAGGGAAGACTAGCATTATTCAAAATGCATGGGGAGAAAGACAAGGACCTTACCTACACGGTTGGGTTTATGATATCGGAAGTGGATTTATTAAAACACAGACTTCAATGATTAATAATGAAGATACGCTTAAGGAAGTCTGCAAATTTGAAATGGGTATAATTGGAAATTGATGATTGAAAAATTTCTGAAAGTCAGGCAAAAGACTTTAGAGTTGTGCAGAGGCTTGGAACCTGAAGACTTTGTTCTTCAGCCAATTGAAGATGTTTCTCCTACAAAATGGCACTTGGCTCATACTACTTGGTTCTTCGAGAATTTTATTCTCAAAAAGCATTTGATTGGTTATAAGGACTTCCATCCAAAATATGCTTATTTATTCAATAGCTACTATGAAAGCGAAGGGCAACGTACGCTCCGTCATCAAAGGGGCGATTTATCACGACCATCTGTAAAAGATATTTTTGAATATCGAAAGCACGTAGATGTTCATATGAAAACCTTGCTTGCCTCAAGTAATGAGAATCTCAATGAACTTCTCGAATTAGGTCTTCAGCACGAACAGCAACACCAAGAATTGCTTGTTACTGATTTGAAGTATAGCTTAGCATTAAACCCTTTAGATATCGCCGTTCTTGATATTCAAGAACAAGTACATGAAAATGAAGAATTAGGCTACGTGTCCATTGAGAAAGCATTGTATACTATTGGTTTTGAGGGTAATGGGTTTTGTTTTGACAACGAGTTGGGAAAGCATCAGGTGTATCTCAATGATTTTCAGATATCAAGTTCATTAGTGAATAATAAAGATTGGCTTGATTTCATCAAGGATGAAGGATATTCTAATCCATTATTTTGGCATTCTGAAGGATGGGCTTGGGTTCAGAATAATAACATCAAAGCTCCGCTTTACTGGGATAAATCCGCCGAAGGCGAATACAGCATCTATACATTAAACGGAAGAAGACCCATTAACTTAGAATCTCCAATTACTCATATTAGTTGGTATGAAGCAGCTGCATTTGCTGAATGGAAAGGAATGAGGTTACCTACTGAGTTTGAATGGGAAATTGCTTCCTCGAAGTTTCATTGGGGGCAACGATGGGAATGGACATACTCGGCATACCAACCTTATCCAGGTTATACAAAAGCTCCAGGAGCATTAGGCGAATACAACGGGAAATTTATGATTAATCAGATGGTTTTGCGGGGAGCCTCCATTGCCACTGCCAAAGGTCATTCAAGACCAACTTACCGAAATTTTTTTCATCCTCACTTAAGATGGCAATTCACGGGATTGAGACTTTGTAAATATTGATAGAATTGGGTAAGGGATAATAGCCTTTTCCGACCCTCAGAAAAAAATTATTGATGCTACCTATAGTTGAAGATGTAATAAATGGATTGTCAGCTAATCCAAAAAGAATTTCTTCCCGCTGGTTTTACGATTCAGTAGGCGATAAACTATTTCAGGATATTATGGAATTGCCTGAATATTATTTAACTAGAGCAGAATATAGCGTTCTTGAGCTAAATGCAAAAGATATTTTTGCCCCTTTTGCAAGGGATAAGCAGATTAACATTGTAGAACTTGGCGCCGGCGATGGCAAGAAAACCAGAGTTCTGTTCGATTACCTCATTTCAGAAAATCGAGCTTTTAAATATTTCCCAATCGATATTTCTCAAAATGCTTTAGATAAACTTTGCAATGCTCTAAAGACAGAATATCAGAATATGAATATTTTAGGTCTGCAGACAGATTACTTTTCAGCATTAAAAAGTGATGCATTAAATAAGACCGAAAATAAACTTGTACTTTTTCTTGGTTCCAATGTTGGCAATCTAAGTGACCAAGAAGCACCTGCTTTTTTTACTGAACTATTTTCCGTTTTAAAAAGTGGCGATAAAGTCCTAATCGGATTTGACAGAGTAAAAGATCCTGAGGTTATTCTGGCTGCTTATAATGATGCAGCAGGAGTAACAAGAGATTTTAATCTGAATTTACTAAATCGACTAAATAAAGAGCTGGGAGCAGATTTTAATCTACAAGCTTGGGAGCATCAGCCCGAATATAGCGTTGAAAGGAAAGCTGCCTTGAGTTTTATCGTATCAAAAGAAGATCAATACGTAAACTTCTCCCTCCAAAATAAAACGTTCCATTTTCAAAAAGGGGAAAGAATTCATACCGAAATCTCAAGAAAATTTGACGCAGATGATATGAACCTACTTGCAAGTAAGGCAGGATTCAAAGTACTAGATAATTTCAACCATCCAGACCCTTTGTACACAGATAGTTTCTGGGAGAAGCCTTAATTTTTGCTTCAATTAAACTATTGTTCTTGATCTTGCTCATTGACTGGTTGCTTCTTAATTGCGCAAGCCAAATATTTTGAGCACTTTCACCCTAATTCATGCCAGAGCAAATGAAAAGAATACTTGCAATCGCCTTATTATTAATGATATACTCAGGAGTTTCTGCTCAAATTGATGGTGATATATTATTTGGTCAAGACCAAGTAATTACAATAGATCTTCAGTTTGAGTCATCTGACTATTATACTCAATTGGTTAATTTTTATAATGCTGGGGCAAACGAATACCTTGGTGCTAACCTAACAATTACAGATCAAGCAGGAGTTCAGGAATTCATTAGCGTTGGAGTTCGTTTTAAGGGGAACTCAAGCTTTGGACATCCGGGCACCAAGAAGTCCTTTAAAATTGACTTTAATGAATTTGTATCTGGTCAGAATTACGACGGACTCAAGAAATTGAACTTTAGTAATTGTTTCAAAGACCCATCAATGATGAGGGAAAAGGTGTTCTTTGATGTTTGTCAAGCCGCCGGAGTTCCTGCTCCTAGAACTAGTTTTGCTAATGTTATAATGAATGGCGAGGCCATTGGATTTTATGCCGTTGTAGAGCAAATAGACGATCAATTTCTAGATTGGCGCATTCAAGATGATGCAGGAAATCTTTTTAAAGCAGGCGATAATTTTGGTGGTGGTCCTGGAGGTGGCGGTAGTGCTGCAGATTTATTTTACTACGGAAACGACCAAACAAGCTACGCAGATCGCTATGAGCTTAATACCAATGAAGATGTAAATGACTGGACTGATCTCATCGAACTTATCGATTTTATTAATAATTCGTCGGAGCTTGAATTTGAATCAGAAATCGAGAACCATATTGAGTTGACAGAATATCTGAGATCGGCAGCACTAGACATGCTATTTAGCAATCTAGACAGTTATACTGGCTCGGCTCGAAACTATTACATCTATCACAATTCAACCAGCAATCGCTGGGAATGGATTAAATGGGATGGCAATGAGTCATTTGGATCTTATACCAACAATGCAGGAAACATGATAAGTCTTGCTTTGAATTATCATAATAACACTCGCCCTTTGCTAGACAACATCTTTAATAACAGTGTTTTATATAATAAATACTTGAATGAAGTATGTGATTTGACAGAGAATTTCTTTAACTCTTCTTACATAAATCTCAGAATTGATGAGCTAAAAGTCTTGATAGCAGAGCATGTTTATGCTGATGGAAACAAGATGTATAGCAATGCAAACTTCGATACGAATATCGAAAGCGATATCATAGCAGGAGGTCCTGGACCTGGAGGAACAACATATGGTCTGAAATCATTTGTTCAGTCCCGAAGCTCGTTTTTAGCAAATCAGAATGATTGCAATGTGTTTACAGGCATCGATAATTCTATCAATAGCAGGGCAACTATCTTCCCTAACCCATCAAGCTCATTAGTAAATATCTCGTGGGGCTATACCGCTGAAATGAGCATTTCAATTTTCGATATCGTCGGAAAACAGGTCTACTTCCAAGCAACGCAAAATACACAAGACTTAACTCTTGATTTAAGCGAATATCCTAAAGGCATTTATCTAATAAGACTTGCAGAATCAAACGGACACGTTTCTCAACAGAAGCTAATTTTGCAATAGTCAATAACTGAGAATGATGAAGTTTATCAACACCCCTTGAGTTTATTGAATTACAAATTAAGCTGCCTAAGTCACTCACTTCATCGACTCTCTTAGAACTCATTATTCCCTATTTCTAATTCAAATATCATCCTTATCGTTTCATGCAAGCGCACTTATGTGGATATCAAAAAATTAGCTATTGTATTTGCATAAATTTTCTTTAGGTTTGTATCACGGATAAAGGTTATGAAAAGTTTCTTACGATTAGTACCAATTCTATTTAGTTTAATGCTTGTTTTAGCTGCTTGCTCAGGCAATCAGGAAAACAAACTTATTGGTGTTTGGACTGTCACGAGAATGGATGCCCTTCCTGAAGAATTTCCATACGAACAATGGGAGTTTACTAGTGACAGTGACTTACTCAAATATGAGGTTTCAGAAGTTGGCAGTGAATTATTAACTACTGGGAGATGGGGTTTCACAAGAAGAAATAGATTAAACTTATCTAAGTTCGATGTTGGCTTCAATGGCGAATGGGAAGTAGTTACTCTAAACGATAATGTGCTCAGAATTGTGTTAAAAGTATTTGTAAGTGATGAAGGAGGAGAGCGTCCTGCTGGCCAAGTGCTTGTTGAATTCACTCGGAGTCGATAAATAATTATTTTAAATTAGTTTAAGCTCTCATTTGGGGGCTTTTTTTATATCCTATGGCGAAGGTTAAGTCAGTTTTTTTCTGTCAATCGTGTGGACATGAATCTCCCAAGTGGCTGGGAAAATGTCCCTCATGTAATTCATGGAATAGTTTTACAGAAGAAAGGATGGTTCAAACAAAATCATCTGCCGCTCCCGCGGGATGGATGAGGGATAACAATCCAGCAAAAGCGCCTCAACCTACCAAACTTAATGACATTGCCAGACAAAATGAAGTCAGAATCACTACCGGTGATGATGAACTAAACAGAATTCTGGGAGGCGGAATGGTGCCTGGAAGCTTAATTTTGTTGGGCGGAGAGCCCGGAATAGGTAAATCAACCCTGATGCTTCAGATTGCTTCCAAAAGCACCCGTCTAAAAGTGCTTTATGTTTCAGGTGAAGAAAGTGAACAGCAAATTAAAATGCGCGCTGAACGTATTGGTATTGAGAATGATGACTGTTTTGTTCTCGCAGAAACTGGTATGCAACGCATTTTTCAGCATATCAACAAAGTTCAGCCACAGTTGCTTGTAGTAGATTCTATTCAAACACTTCAAACTGACACCATTGAATCATCTCCCGGCAGTGTCTCTCAAATTAGAGAATGTACAGCAGAACTTCTGCGCTTTGCGAAGGAAAGCAACACCCCTGTTTTTCTCATTGGCCATATCACGAAGGACGGACAGATAGCAGGTCCCAAGATTCTAGAACATATGGTCGATGTGGTTCTTCAATTTGAAGGAGATCGACATCACCTGTATCGGATAGTTCGTTCCGTGAAAAATCGTTTTGGCTCAACCGCCGAAATGGGTATTTATGAAATGGCCGGTGATGGATTACAACAAGTAAACAACCCCTCTCAAGTACTTCTTTCTCAATTAGATGAGCCTTTTTCAGGAATTGCAATTTCGGCAACTATGGAAGGAGCCAGACCTATGATGATTGAAAGTCAAGCACTAGTTAGTACTGCCGTTTACGGCACGCCACAGCGATCTGGAACAGGTTTCGATCTCAGAAGATTGAACATGCTACTAGCTGTTATTGAAAAACGCTGCGGTTTCAAATTGGGTCAAAAGGATGTTTTCCTCAATATAACGGGAGGCATTCGTACGGAAGATCCTGCTGTTGATTTAGGAATCATTTGCGCCATTCTTTCGTCGGATCTTGATATGCCAGTGCCTCCAAAAACTTGTTTTGCAGGCGAAGTTGGTCTAAGTGGAGAAATCAGACCTGTTGGGAGAGTTGAACAGCGAATTGCCGAAGCCGATAGAATGGGCTTTGCCCAGATTCTGATTTCTGAATACAACATGAAAGGCTTAAATGCCGGAAAATATGGAATACGCGTTATTCCTGTAAAGAAGATAGAAGAGGCCTTCAGGGTTCTTTATGGGTAAAATTGTTGTTTTTAGAAATGGATTTCAAATTAGATCGCACAGCATTTAAGATTTCACCCTAAGAGAATAATGAGGAAAGTTAGGCTTATTGGTTAACAAAAACACCCATTGAACGCATAGCAGCTGCTTGGTATTTAACTGCCTGTGCATATGGGATTGATTATTTGGATCCACCTCCTCTAGATAGAAATGCATTTTCGATGAGAAAACATGGGGAATAAATAAAGTCATAAATTTTTTGGATTGATAATTGTCTATGCCCCGCTCCATAATTTGATTACCGCAAGTTCAAGAGAAGTAATCATCAACCAAAGAATTTATTAAACCAATGTCCTATACGTTTTCAAAATCACTTCGGTATTGCCTAAAAACATTTACCATTTCTTTACTTTTCTCATTTATTCAATTAAGCCCTACTAGCTTTCTTAGTGCTCAAAACGTGAGCCCTAAATGGGTTTATATTTTAGATGGCTGGCAGGATGCCGATGTTACCGATATAGAAGTTGACAAAGAAGGAAACACCTACGTTTCAGCCAATTATGGTGGAACAATAACTTTGGATGGTATTAAAGAAAAATTTCCGCGCTCACCTCACGTTCATGGATTGATTCTTAAACTCGATAAAAAGGGAAAGCCTTTGTGGGCGCATCCAATTGTTAGTGCAAACGACAACAGAATTAACGACATCTCCATTGCACCGAACGGCGATTTGCTTTTTACCGGTTTTGCAGATGGTAAAGCCAAGTATGGAGGAAAAAAAGATACTATACGATATGGCAGAGATAAAGATCGTAGAGATTACCATCAACCACAAATGGTCTATGCAGCTCGTTACACATCGGATGGAGAACCTATTTGGGTAAAGAATTTCAACACCGTTTGGGCAGAAGGCTTGAGCATTGCTTCAAATAGCAAGGGCGAGGTCTATTTTAATTTGTATTACAAGAATTATCTGAAGGATGGTTCAACGATGCTTGATACATTCCCGAAAAACCAGAAAGTGGAGTCAAAGGCTGTTACCATTAAACTCAACAAGAAAGGTGAATTTGAGTCATTGTTGCCACTTTCATTTTTTAAATCAAGCAGTTATATTCATATTCACCATTTGAAGATTGATAAGGAAGATAATCTGTATCAATACGGAACATTTACCGGAAGCATTAAATTCAGTGAAACAGACTCATTATCAAATGCTTCATATGAAGAAGGACTAGATTCTTATTTAGTTAAATACTCACCAGATGGTAATGTTGAATGGGTAAATAAAATAGGAGGACAAAACGTTCAATTCCTGAATGAAATTCAGATTGGTAGCGATGGTTCTATTTATGGGACTGGATATTACAGCTATGAATGCTCAATTAGTAATGGAATTAGCTTGGTCCAAAAAAGTAAATTTGAATACAAATCTGGTCAAAGCTTCTTTTATTTTGGCATGAGCTCAGATGGCGAGTTGAATTTTATTCGCTATGAAGAGCAAGGCAAGTATAGCACTAGTTTAGCTGGGCATTCAATTGCCTTAGATGATTTTGATAATGCTCATATTGTTGGTCATTTTAACGATACCATTGTTATAGATGGGAAAGAACTAGATCAGGCATACAGGACAGAGAGATATTTTTATTCTCGTTGGAAGAATGACAAATTAGAGGATTTAAGCACCCACAACGTTAGTTCGAATAGTTTCATAATTTCAAGAGGTATTTCGATTGGAGGAGGCCAATTTGCTTCGTGTGGTTTATATGTAGGCGATGAAGCTAAAATGGAAATTGAAGGAAAAAAGTACAAGCTAACGGTCAATGAGCATGGACGCTCCAGTTTTATATATGGTGGAACTGTGCCTGAACGCAGAGAAACTGAACCATTGTTAGCGCTAAAAAGCCGAAGGAGCCTTTATCTATCTAATTTAAAACCTTTGCTGGCCTGCTTAAGTCCGAAAGAGGAAGTTGCCAGTAACGTTTGGTTCCCAACAACAGATTCGATTCCATCAAGAGAGCGATGGTTAAGCGAAACGCCCTGCGGGCGGGATGTTAAAACAATGGAAGCATTATTATACCCTAATCCTAGTCGTGGAGCTACAACATTGAAACTAGTTGGAATGATGGGTGGTTCGTCGCAGGTTGATGTATTCTCGGAGAAAGGTCAACTTATGTTTTCTCAAAAGATTCAATTGCCAGCCAACGAATATGAGATGGGCCTAGACTTAAGCAATGTGGCAACAGGAATCTATTTTGTGCGCATTGTGCATGGAGGTTTTGAGAAGGCTCTCAGGTTTGTAAAGGTTGACTGATAAGTATACCTGCTTGAAGCAGTTTTAAAAATAAACGATATCAAAAAAGGGTGCTAGATAAAATTATCCTGCACCCTTTCATTTACTTAACAGTATGGATTTATTGGATCACTAGTCTTTTCAGAGAATATTCACCTTTAGTATTCACCGCATTGAACAAATATAAACCTGAAGGTAAATGGTTAACCGAGACCTTACTTCTTGCTTCTCGATGAATACTTGAAATGACCATTCGCCCAGAGCTATCAAACAATTGCCAGATCAATTCTTCGTCACTTTCAATAAAGAATGACTCCACACATGGATTTGGCAGTACTTTATAGATATTGTTTAAATTACTTGTTGATGTTACAATATCTACAATAAAACTGCCTTCAAACAAACATCCTAGTGAATCAGTAACTTCAACGGAATAAGAGCCGCTCTGAAGTCCCTGTATATCTTGAGTGCTTTCGCCGTTACTCCAGTTAAAGCTGTAGGGTGGAGTTCCTCCACTAATTAGTAAAGTAATGCTTCCATTAGAACTGTTGCCTGTTTCGGGCATGGCATCGGCAAAAACTTCAATTGCCTCAGGCTCAGAAATTGAATAGGTCATTTCTGACTCACATCCAGCCAGTGAGCTTGCCGCAATAGAATAGCTTCCGGAACTTAGGTTAGATATATCTGACACTAGCGAACCATTACTCCAAACAACTTGGGTGGCACCAACTATTTCTAAATCAATACTACCATCACTTCCTCCAAAACAGCTTACCTCTTGAAGTTCAGCCAAATTAATCTCAGGAGCAGCTTCAACAAGCAGATTATACGAAGAAACTGCAGTACTTGAGCCACAAGTGTTCGATGCGCTTACAAGGTAGGCGCCTCCTTCTGAGACATTTATAATATTTGTATTCTCACTAATTGTAGAGCCTCCAAGAGTCCAATTAAAGCTAACACCATTTTGATCTGGAGTGCTTAATTGGGTTTCGTCACCTTGACATATTGCAGCATTTTGAGGTCCTGATATTACTGGTACCGAAGGAATTGGAGTAGTACTAAGTTGTAAGTTTGCGCTTGATGTAATTGAGCCGCAACTGTTACTTAACTCTATTGAATACGTTCCTGAATCTGTTACTTCTATTGAGCTAGTGTTTAATCCAAGGGCATCACCGTTAAGCAGCCAAGAATACGTCACACTATTCTGTGTGGGAATAGATAGAATGGTTGACTCATTTTCACAAATGCTTGCACCATTTGAAGAAAGAATTGATGATGGTTGGTTTGGAGTAGGGTTAATGATTAGGTTATTGGGGTTCACGCTTCCCAATTGAACAGGATTAGAACTAATAACTCGAATACGATATCCCGAGCCTTCGATAGCACTCAAAGGAATAGTTGCATCAATAACTCCATTGCTAATTGAGCTAAAACTGCCTATATTTATTGCATTAGCAAAGCTTCCGTTTGCATCACTCAATTGAGCTGTGAAAACATTACCGGTATTTACAGGGTCATTCAATGTAAATGGTATTTGAATTTCACCACCTCTACAAATTGGAGAAGGAAGCCATTCAACATCTATCGCGGCATTGGTAAAACACGAAAACTCAAATTCAAATCCAGAGGTATTTCCTGCAAACGTATTTGTTGATTCAAACCTGAATGTTAGACTGCTTCCAGTCGATTCAAATGCGGGCGGCCAACCGTTGAAATTATTATATGAACCAATTAAAGGTGAAGCTGTGCTTGGCCCATCATATACTCTTATCCAATGTCCACCATTATTCCCATTAATATTTATCCCGTTAACAACAACTCGCAGCCTTTCACCACTATAGGATGTAAAAGTCTGATTCCAAGTTCCGTCAGGGTAATCACCTGTGCCTCCC
This sequence comes from Bacteroidia bacterium, assembly GCA_040882555.1. Classification (GTDB taxonomy): domain Bacteria; phylum Bacteroidota; class Bacteroidia; order M30B66; family M30B66; genus M30B66. The sequence goes on along the minus strand of JBBEBC010000078.1, from coordinate 1,297 downwards.
GGATCTCTAAAAACGCCGTTGCACACATAGCGTATTCCTGTACTCATAGCATAGTTAATAATCGCCGGAGGCTCATTAACACATGAAATAAGCCCTTGCCAACCTCTTGCTTGAGAGGAGGAGTTTGATGTGAATTTAAACGTGAGACACGTTCCCGTTGATGTAAGTGTTTCTATAGTGGAACCAGCAATAAACATGGCTAAAGGTGGATCGCTTATAGAAGCTCCATCATACACCCATAAGGTATCTCCACTGCCGAACGAGGACTCATTTCTGTTAAATTGTAGTTGAAGTAGCTGACCTGATTCAGAGCAGAATGTTTGAACATAATCTCCATTGGCTTGATAATTAAGATTCGGGCCTCCATCATCATAAAACACACCTTCACAAACATTTATTAAAGAATTTCCAATAGTGTAAATTGGTAGTGCTTCTCCGAAACAAGTCATCAAACCACTGTATCCTTGAGCACTGCCGAAACCCGCATTTGTGTTATTTCTATCGAATTCAAACGTGAGAAACTCACCGGTGCTTTCAATAGTAGCAGGAATAAAATTGAAGTTGTTATAAGCGCCTATCAGCGGATAACTTTGATCAGGACCATCGTAAATTCTGAGCCAATGACCACCGTTGTTTCCGTTGATGGAGAATAAAGAATACACAAAACGAAGCCTTTGTCCGTTGTATGAACGGTAGGTTTGCCGGTTAAAACCTTGTCCATAAGCAAAAGCGCCACTATTATCTGATACAATGGCATTACAAACAGCTCGTAAACCACTGCTAATGTTAATAGTATCTTGAACAGGCGGCTCAGGAACACACGTTATAAACCCTTGCCAACCAGGTTCTGTAGAAGTATTTGATTTAAACTTAAACGTTAAACACGTTCCGCTTGATGTTAACCTTTCAATGCTTGAGCCTTGAATGTAATAGCCAATTAAAATATCGGCAGTAGAAGATCCATCGTACACCCAAAGTGTATCTCCCGAATCGGCGAGATTCACATTGTTATTAAATCTGAACTGAATGTGTTCACCAATATCGCTGCAAAAGGTTTGTGTGCGTTCCTGCTCTTCGGTAAATGGCTGATTAGGACCACCATCGTCATAAAATGCACCCGAACAGGCATTTACCGCACCTGAGCTCATGTTGTAAACATCGAAAGGCTCACCAAAACAGGTAAGCGAACCAACAAACCCGGCGTTTCCTCCAAAGCCAGCATTCGTATTGTTGGCATCAAATTCAAACGTCAGATATTCACCTGAACTAACTAAGGCTGGTGGAATAAAGTTGAAAT
>JBBEBC010000077.1:26972-30259 GCA_040882555.1 Bacteroidia bacterium | reverse complement strand
AGTGGCTTAACTTATTAACAGTTAAGTGTTTATGTGTTTTTGTCGTGTACTAAAAGAAACAATTTCAAACATTGATTCTGGTGATGCTTCTACATTAAAGAAATCTTCAGACATTAAATGACCTGTTAATTTCGCATTGTACTCATCGTCAGCTGGTAAGTCTAAAATAGTGATTGTTTTCATGTCAAGAAAAAAATTACCTGCAGCAATACTCCCATTCTCAACTTTAAGGTCTCCACTTTTAATAGCAACTACACCATTGTGTTCTCCTGTAACTTTTTTTGCCACCCAGGCAACTGTAGAAGCACTGTTGTCTATTGTTTAGTTCTTTGCCTCAGCACCTGCAATAGCAGCATCTCCACCTTCTTCAACTTTTGAACCTCCGCCTGAGCAAGCAAAGAAGAAAGATGTAGCAGCAATCGATAAATAAAAAAATTTGTTTTTCATGATTATTATATTGGGTTAAAATTTACTTTATTTCTGAACCTCTACCTTTGTCTAACAGGGCGTTAAGCTGATTTGCTTCCTCTACAGTTAAAAACTCAAGACCAAAATAAAACTCTTGTTCTATAACATCAATTTGCCTTAGAAGTTCAAGACCCTTTTGAGTAATCGCAACATCAACAGCTCTGCGATCTAACTCACTTGTCTTTCTTTCAACCATTGCTTTTGCCCTTAACTTTTCGACAATGCGAGATGCGTTTGAGGCTTTATCAATCATTCTATCAATAAGATCGTTAACTGTCGTAGCCTTTGGATACTGACCTCTGAGAATTCTTAAAATATTGAACTGCGGAGGGGTTACGCCAAATTTCTTTAATATCTGAAAATGTTTGTGCTCCATTTCCCTAACAGTGAACATAAGGTTGATTCCAGCCTTCTGGTGCTCTGACTTAAATTTTCTCTGTTTAATATCGTTTTCTATTCCCATAACGGAGCAAATTTATGTAATAACATTAAATGTATCGACATATATATCAAATGTATTTTATATCCATCTGATTATCAGTTAAATAATTTACTGATCTTCTGTTTCAGCTGAGGAATAATAGTCACTAGAGGAGGCTTCAGAATCATAACCGAGTTCCCTTAGCCATTTTGAAAATGCTGACTTGTATCCATGTGTCACAATGACTCGTTCAGCGCCTGAATCTTTAACAGCCCTGTTAAGCGAAGGCCAATCAGCATGATCCGATAAGACAAAACCCCGATCGACCGACATTCTTCTTCTGCTTCCTCGAATTCCCATCCAACCTGAAGCAATCCCAGTAGCGTAGGGTTCATGCTTTCTAAGCCATGCGGCCGAGGTGGCGGCGGGTGGAACAAGAATTAATCCACCTTGAACATCATAGTCAGATATTTTCTTCTCTGATATTCCCACCGTAGGTGGCAAATCAAAACCTGAATCTCTTAAGGCCGAATGCATGGCAGTAATTGCTGAATGCGTAAATACTTGACCAATAGATTTATCTAGATGCTTTAATATTCGCTGAGCTTTTCCTAATGAATAAGCAACAATCACAGTGCAGATGCCTTGTTCAGAATTGGATTTCCACCAAGAATTCATTTCACTAAATACCTCATCTTGTGGTTTCCAGCGATAGACAGGCAATCCGAAAGTTGATTCTGTAATAAACGTATGACACTTAACGCTTTCAAATGGAGTGCTAAAGCCATCATTCTCTAATTTATAATCGCCTGAATAAACCCACACTTCTCCTTTGTATTCAACCCTTATCTGAGAAGATCCAATAATATGACCTGCTGGGTAAAAACTAAATTTAACACCATTAATATGTATCTCTTCATTGTAATTGACTGTGCTTAAATTTATTGACTTGCCAAGTCTCAACCTTAATGCTGTTTCGGATTCTTTTGATGACAGATAAGATTCACAGCCATAACGCGCATGGTCGCTATGCGCATGAGAAATGAGTGCCTTTTTAACTTTCCTGCGTGGGTCCAAATAAACATCAGCCTGAGGGCAATAAATTCCACCATCAGTAAATTGAAGCAAGTCCTTTTTTCGTCCCGACATATCATGCGAATTTACGATGCTTTTTGCCGAACAACGATTCAATATCATACTTTTACAAAATGAATAAAATCGAGCATTTAGGCATTGCCGTTTCCGATCTTGATGCATCTTCGCGCTTGTTTGAACTCCTTTTAGGAAAAGCTCCTTATAAGCAAGAAGATGTTCAATCTGAAGGCGTAACAACTCTTTTTTTTAATTTAGGAGAAAGCAAAATTGAATTACTCAAGAGTCATTCTGAGGAAGGAACTATCGGCAAGTTTATTTCCAAACGAGGGCAGGGCTTTCACCATGTAGCTATTTCCGTTAGTGATATTCTCTTTGAAATGAAGCGGCTTAATGAAGCTGGCTTTGAATTATTGAACGATGTTCCAAAAGAAGGAGCTGACAATAAGCTAATCTGCTTTATTCATCCTAAATCTACTGGCGGATTACTCGTTGAACTTTGTCAAGACAAGATTTAGCTTCATTTTTTAACTTCCCTGTTTTTATGGTATTTTAGCAAAAGTTCAATGAGTTAACTATCTTGAATCAATTAATCAAACAGGATAAAGCTACTATACCTCATTTCAATTTCATTCATCAATCATATGAAATATCAAGCCTTAGATAAAAAACTATTCATCGAAAACAGGGCAAGGTTTATTGCCAAAATGAAACCTAACAGCATAGCAGTTTTTGTTTCTAACGATGAAATGCCTAGAAGTGCTGATGCTTTGTACACTTGGCGTCAAAACCCTGACTTATACTATTTAACTGGAATAGACCAAGAGCAAACCATTTTGCTTCTCTATCCAGATTGCCCAAATCCAAAGCAAAGAGAAGTTTTGTTCCTTAGAAAAACAAATGAGCATATTGCTGTTTGGGAAGGTCACAAATACACCAAAGAAGAAGGCAAAGATGCTTCTGGAATTGAAAATATTATGTGGGCCGATAGCTTTGACAGCACTTTTCATGTATTGATGTCATATGCCGAAAATATTTACCTAAACATGAATGATCATGATCGGGCGAGTACTTCAGTGCCTTATTTAGAAATGCGTTTTGCAAGCGATGTGAAGTCAAAATATCCTTTACATAAGATTGAAAGGTCGGCTCCGATTATGCACCAATTGCGCTCCATAAAATCGCCGATTGAGATAGAAGCTATGCGCCATGCTTGTTCTATAACTGAAAAAGCCTTCAGAAGAGTTATGAAATTTGTGAAGCCTGGAGTTTATGAGAATGAAATTGAAGCTGAAATAACGCATGA
>JBBEBC010000077.1:0-26872 GCA_040882555.1 Bacteroidia bacterium | reverse complement strand
AATTTGTGAAGCCTGGAGTTTATGAGAATGAAATTGAAGCTGAAATAACGCATGAATTTTTGAGAAACAGAGCTACTGGACACGCGTATAGCCCAATTATTGCCTCTGGAGAAGCTGCTTGTGTTTTGCACTATGTTGAGAATAATAGCATATGTAAAGATGGCGATTTGATACTAATGGATTTTGGTTCTGAATATGCCAATTACATGTCTGATTTAACACGTACCATTCCTGTAAATGGAAGGTTTTCTCCTAGACAGAGAGCTGTTTATGATGCAGTTCTAAATGTGATGAAGTATGCTAAGTCCATGCTTAGACCTGGAACTCTTTTCGACGATTATAATAAGGAAGTTGGTCAAGCAATGGAAGAACAATTGATTAAGTTGGGGCTTCTTGATGCCGCAGCGGTTAAAGCTCAAAACCCTGATTCACCTCTTTATAAGAAGTATTTTATGCATGGCACTTCACATTATATTGGTATTGATGTGCATGATGTTGGTTTCCGCTACGCGAGGATGGAAGAAGGAATGGCGTTTACGTGTGAGCCCGGAATCTATATTCCAGAAGAGCGAATAGGCATTAGATTAGAAAACGATGTAGTTCTTACCTCAGATGGCAATATTGATTTAATGGCTAGTATTCCTCTTGAAGCAGAAGAAATTGAGGAACACATGAATGCACGAATTAATGCTTAGTCAGTAGGCGGCAGATAGTTTGGATACCTTTTCATGTGAATATATTTCACCTGTTCTGTTAGTATTTGCCTGAATATGTCAATATTCTCTCTGTCTTGCGCAGAGATGAAAACTGCTGGTGAATTATGTCTTCCCATCCAACTTTTTTTCCAGTCTTCAAGGCTGAAGTTTTCCCTTGTAACAGGTGTAAGGTCAGTCTCTTCCTTGGGCTCAAAGGTGAAAGCATCAATCTTATTAAAAACCATGATGATGGGCTTGTCTAAAGAATTGATGTCATGCAGCGTGTCATTCACTGCTGCAATATGTTCTTCAAAAGCAGGATGAGATATATCTACTACATGAACCAGTAAATCGGCCTCACGAACTTCATCGAGAGTTGATTTGAAAGATTCAATTAATTGAGTAGGCAATTTCCTAATAAAACCAACTGTATCAGATAAGAGAAAAGGGATTCTATCCAATACTACTTTTCTAACGGTTGTGTCAAGTGTAGCAAATAACTTATTCTCTGCAAATACTTCCGACTTACTAATAAGATTCATTATTGTGCTTTTACCCACATTGGTATATCCTACCAAAGCCACTCTAACAAGCTCTCCTCTGCTCTTTCGCTGAGTCGCCATCTGCTTGTCTATGTCTTTTAATCGAATCTTAAGTCTTGAAATCTTATCTTGAATAATTCTCCTATCGGTTTCTATTTGACTTTCACCTGGACCTCTCATACCAATACCTCCTTTTTGTCTTTCCAAGTGAGTCCACATACGTGTCAACCTTGGTAATAAGTATTGATACTGTGCTAACTCGACTTGCGTCTTAGCATGGGAAGTCCTTGCTCTTCCAGCAAATATGTCCAGAATTAAATTATTTCTGTCCATGATTTTGCAGCCTGCAATTTTCTCAATATTCCGCAACTGCGAAGGCGAAAGCTCATCATCAAAAATGAGCATATCAATCTCATTATCCTTGATAAAAGTTACTATTTCAGCGAGTTTGCCAGTTCCCAAGAATGTCTTTGGGTCAGGTCTGTCGAGTTTTTGAGTAAATCGCTTGATGGCAATTGCCCCAGCGGTTTCAGTTAAGAACTCTAGCTCGTCAAGGTATTCGTCAAGAAGATCTTCCCTTTGTTCACGAGTCACAAGTCCTACTAGAACTGCTCGCTCAATTTGCTTTTGGGTGTTGGTATTAGATTTCAGAAATTGAATTTTGTTGCAAAATTAAAAAGGTAGCTTTTCAAATCAACTAAGAACTTTATTATTCTCAAACTCGCTGCTACTTATTAAATTCAAAGGTAATTCTATTCTATCAACTAATTCTTCTTTTATCATCTTTGACCAAGTTAGCATATACAAAGCAGCATCCTTAGCCGAATTATATTTCAAGGGTTTTCTATCAGAGGGAATTCTCCTTAAAATTTTTTCATCTGATAGTCTTTCCAATGAAATCAGAGAAGTAACATGAAGTCCAGCCTTCTCCATCCTTTCAATTATTTCGTCCATTGGCAGCCCGCTGCTTGGACAATAATCGCGAAGCTGATCACTCCAATCTCCTGATTTCCTCATTGATAGTGAATGAAGCTCTTCACTCGAACGACCAGTTATTTCTTTGGCGAGAAAACCGCAATTGCAGCTTCCCATATGCCCCCATTGATATTTCCCTGATGTTTCAAGGGCTGCCGAAGCTTTTTCCAAAGCATTTGCCAAATCTAGACTCTGACTAAAGGTGTATCTCAACATACTATGTGAACAAAAATAACTGACAAGAGTTCAACTTTTTTAAATGAAAAGCATTAATTGTATGTTCGTATAAAATTCTTTAGCTATGCCAACCACCAAATTGTTACCAGCTTTCCCGTTAAACATTGTTGTTTTACCAGGAGAAGAGTTCTATCTGCATATTTTTGAACCCCGTTACAAACAGCTAATCAAAGACATGCAGGATACTGATGGAGAGTTTGTTTTGCCATTTGTGGAAAAAAGCAGTCCTAATGATATGGGTGTAGTCGTTAAATTAAAAACAGTTTTTTCCGTTTATCCAGGAGGAGAAATGGATATTGCTGTTGAAGGAACAGGATTATTTGAACTTCATTCTATGATTGATCCATTTCCAGAAAAACTATATCCAGGAGCAAGTGTTGGCATAATTGAAACAGGAAATCCTAGTTCAGATGACCTTTTGAAACTTAGACCTTTACTGCTTGAATATTTGCAACTTAAAAAAGGTGAACCTGTTAAGCTTTCCTCTGAAAGGCCATTCAATAGTTTTGATGCAGCTGTTTTACTCACCCTTCCAACTGAAAAAAAATTACTGCTCATTTCACTAGCGTCAGAACACCACAGAATACTTTGGTTAATTAATGAAATCAAGGTTCTTATGCAGGCTCGCAAAATGGAAATTCAGCTGCAGGAAAATTATTATCTGAATTAATTTCAATTGCATATTGACTCTATCAGAAATTATTCATTTCTTTGCACCCCTTAAAATAAATCAAAACCGATCAGGTTATGTCTAAAGTTTGTCAATTGACCGGTAAGCACGCTATGAGTGGAAACAATGTTAGTTTTTCGCACAGAAAGACTAAGCGTCGCTTCAACCCAAATCTTATAACCAAGAAATTTTTCATTCCTGAAGAAAATGCTTGGATTTCAATTCGTCTTTCTACTTCTGCATTGAAGACTATCAATAAGATAGGCATTTCTGCAGCATTGAAAAGAATGGAAAAGAAAGGCTCTCTATAAGTACGATAAAAATTTGTTCTCTTATACAACGCCACCCTTCGGGGTGGCGTTTCTGTTTGTAATGGTTATGATTGGTTATGCAGTTTAAGTTTATTACAGTTGCTTTCTTGCTTTTGACTTTGTCGTCCTTCACGGTGGCACAGATTCATTTAAAATCTCTGGAAATGACAATTGTTCCAGATTTCAATTCCAAAGAAATCACGAATACCATAATTCAGCATTGGGTAAACACTGAAGAACAAGATTCAATAAAACTTTCATTTTTTCCAGATTTTGAGATACTATCAGTCACATCTCAATCTGAAGAAGCTGTTTTCAAATTCTACAAAGCAGACAGTACTTTAGCTATTGCAGTTAAAAGAGACAATTCACAACTACTTGAAATCCATTATAAAGGCAAACCCCATCAAGCACTTCAGCCACCGTGGGATGGAGGGTTTGTCTGGTCCTACTCAAAAGGGTATTCGCCTTGGCTTACACTTGCTTGCCAAGGCATAGGTTCACGACTTTGGTGGCCTTCCCCAATACGCTATGATGATGAGCCTGAACAAACAAAAGTAAGCTGTATATACCCTGATTCCTTGTTCTTTAAAGGTAACGGCAAACTTATTTCTGATAATAAACGAGACGGAATTCGCAAAACCACTTGGCAAGCAAACTATCCTATCAATACATACAATATCACATTAAACATTGGCAACTACGAGCATTGGCACGACACCTTGAATCAAATCAATAACGGCGTTTTATCTCTTGATTTTTATCCATTAAAAGAAAATCTTGAGGCTTCGAAATTACAGTTCAGTCAAGCTAAGCCAATGATTCATTGTTTTGAGGATGCCTTTGGAATCTTCCCTTTTTCAAAGGATGGATACTCAGTTGTTGAAACTGATTTTGCAGGTATGGAGCACCAAACGTGCATTGCTTATGGAAATGGTTATGAGAACGGTTACTTAGGGAATGACTATTCAGGAATAGGGCTTCCATTCGATTTTATTTTAATTCACGAAAGTGCCCACGAATGGTGGGGAAACTCAATAAGCGCTAAAACAGCAGGTGACTTTTGGCTTCAAGAAGCCTTCTGCACATACGCTGAAATGGTTTATGTTGATTGCCTTTTTGGAGAAGAAAAGGCTTTACAATATATCAATACTCGCAAAGGACTTGTCAAAAATGAAGCTGCCATTTTAAGCCCTGAAAATCATGATGCTGACATGTACTTTAAAGGAGCACTTATGATTCATACCTTAAGTAGTTTCTTGGATACGAAAGAACAATGGAGAGATTTATTAAAAGCATTTTATCAATCACATAAGATGAAAAGCATTAGTTCACAAGACGTTTTCACATGGTTTTCTAATAGAATTGATGGATGTACACCAGATTTTTTCCTACAATATTTGAACATTCAGTCGCCACCGCAAGTTTACTTTAAACAGGTGAGTAAGGGAGATTCTACTTCAATTGAATTGAAAATCCTTAATGGTATTGATACGTTTACATTACCTCTTTACCTAATAAATGATCAAGGCGTCACTCATAAAATTTATGTCAATAAGGCGCTTAAAAAATTCACTCTAACGGGTAAAAATTTCAAACTTGATGAAACTAAATCTTACTTCATACCTAAAAGCGACCACTAAATACACTAGATTTTAACTATACAGTAGCCTTTTTTCTTAAATTGCAGCCTTATAAAACATCCTACATGAGAAAATCATTCATAAGATTTTTTGCTCTATTACTTTTCGTTTTTCAGTCTATTAGCTCAATTGCCCAGCTTAATATAACTATTGCCCCAGCGCAGAATTTAGTTGAAGATGTTCTTGTTGGCTCAGGAGTTTCCGTTTCTAATGTTACTACAGTTGGAGATATTGAGCAGGTAGGCACTTTCAACGGGGGAAACTCAGTGAATCTTGGAATTGAAAATGGCGTTGTGATGACAGCTGGTAATCTTCAAGCTCAATTAGACATAAATGGACCAGATTATATTGGAGCTCCCGCAGATGCCGGAACAGTTTCCTCCTCTATTGATAATGGTGTTGAAGATGATCCTGATTTGAATGCTATTTTGGGAAGCTTTGGCGTTCCTCAAGCCACAAATAATGTTTCTGTAATTGAGTTTGATTTTGTGCCCTCTGGAGACTCTTTAGCATTTAATTATGTTTTTGCTTCCGAAGAATTTGATGGCTTTGTTTGTTCCAATTTTTTCGATGTTTTTGGATTCTTCATCTCAGGACCAGGTTTTAATGGACCTTTTACAAATAGTGCTGTGAATATTGCACTTGTACCGGGCACGACACTTCCTGTGAGTATGAATACCATAAATGATGGTATTTCAGATGGAGGTTCTGCTTGCCCTCCAGGCGGATTGAATAACACAGCTTATTATGTCGACAATTCTGCTTCTCAAAATTTTGCTCCTTTTGGATTTACTAGAATCTTAACTGCTCAGGCCAATGTAACCTGCGGAGAAACTTATCATATCAAGCTAATTATTGCTAATGGTTCTGATAATGCTTATGATTCTTGGGTTTTTTTACAGGCAGAAAGCTTCAGCTCAAATATTCCAAACTTTCAAATTGCAAATCTACTACCTGACAGTTCAGTAGTTGAAGGATGTACGACTGGTAATTTGATTTTCACTAGAGACCAAACTGACTTGGAACTGGTTGTTCCTATGTTGTACGGTGGAACTGCTATTGCAGGAGAAGATTATGAGCCTCTACCAGATACAATCACTTTTGCTGCTGGTCAAGACTCACTTTCAATTAGTCTCATTCCATTTCTTGATAATTTCGATGAAGGATATGAGTCTATTATATTAACCTTCCGTTTAGTCAACGATTGTGGCGATACTTTAACTTTAACAGAGACTGTATTTATTAGAGATCAATACGAGTTAATCATCACCACACCTGATCCTCTTCTAAACTGCCCTGATGCTAACTTAAGTATTGGAGCTTTAGTTGAAGGAGGTTATCCTCCCTACCAGTTTGAATGGGAATTTAATAACCTCACCACACCAACCATCAATGTTGCCGTATCACAAACCGATACATTTAATGTCTTGATTACGGATAGTCTAGACTGTATTTTTGCTCAATATAACGAGCAAGTCATTGTAAGGCTAAATTATGATTCTCTAACTACAGAATCCTTCACAGAACTCATTTGTGATGGTGATACAATTTCAATTTCACCTGCTTTTGCTCTCGGCCGCCAACCTTATTCTTTTGCTTGGGATGGTATTGTAAGTGATGAAACTATTGAAGTTTTCCCTACTGATACAAGTGAATATATATTCACAGTCACTGATGATTGTGGAATTGAATCTTCAGATACTGTAACTGTTTTTGTTCCTCAATATGATGAACTTATTGTGACTGCCTCAGATACTACAATATGTCAAAATGGAACTGCTACGCTTCAGGTTTTAGTTGAAGGAGGTGAAGGGAATTATGCTTACGTATGGAGCGGTCCTCCTAGTATTCTCCCAACCAATGATTCAATGGCAACAGTTACCCCTGGTGGAAATACAGCCTATTCTATTGTTGTTACCGATGGATGCGGTGTTACAGCTACAGATATTTTAACTGTGATGTTGCAAAATTGTCAACTGCAGCCGGGAGACGCCTTTTCTCCGAACGGGGATGGATTTAACGACTTCTTCGAAGTAGCGAACATACAATTCTATCCCAATAACACAGTTTGGATTTACAATCGATGGGGTAAAAAAGTGCTTGAAGAAAGTGCTTATATGAATACTTGGGGCGCAGGAAGCGACGTAACAGCAGGAACCTACTTTTATGTTATCGATCCTGGCGATGGCACTGGGTTTCTGAAAGGATACGTTACGATATTTAAAGATTAATTCTACAAATAGATATAACAGGCGCTCACTTATTCAGGGGCGCCTGTTTCATTTTTAATTATGCATAAGCTTACTTTTTTAATAGTAATTTCAGTAAATTCAATTCTTATGGCTCAGGATTTCCACTCGTTTGCAAAACCAGAAGAATGCGTTATCACGCATGCTAAAATGGAACTCTTAGTTGATTTTGGTAAAAAAGTTATATCTGGGAAGGTTCAACTTAAGCTTAAACGAAATCCTTCTGCAAAACAAGTTGTTCTCGATACAAAAGGCCTAGAGATATTGAAAATAACATCCCCCGATGGGAAAGCTTTAAAGTTCAAACTGCAAAATGAAAAAGAATTCCTCGGCAGAGCGCTTGAAATTGAACTTCCTGATAATCTCGAAGAAATAGTAGTTTCTTATAATACAACCGATAAGTCTTCAGCTTTGCAATGGCTGAGTCCAGAGCAAACAAAAGGCAAAAAACATCCTTTCTTATTCACCCAAGGTCAAGCTATTCTCTCAAGAACTTGGATTCCTGTTCAAGACAGCCCTGGTATCAGGTTTACTTGGGAAGCAACTGTAAAGACCTCCTCTGAACTTCTTCCGCTTATGAGCGGTATTAATCCAACCGAAAAGAACAAAGATGGAATCTACAGGTTCAAAATGGATAAACCTGTCCCAGCATATTTGATTGCTTTAGCCGTTGGCGATTTAGAATTCCGAGCATTGGGTAAACAAACTGGCATTTACGCTGAACCAGAAATGCTCGCTAAATCAGCATATGAATTTGCTGACATGGAAGCTATGCTAAATGCTGCAGAAGCTCTTTATGGAAAGTATTTATGGGGGCGATATGATGTAATTGTTTTACCCCCGTCATTTCCATTCGGGGGAATGGAAAACCCGATGTTAACCTTTGCTACACCTACAATTTTAGCGGGTGACAGATCACTTACATCACTTATTGCTCATGAGCTAGCCCATAGCTGGTCAGGAAATCTTGTCACAAATCAAACTTGGGACGACTTCTGGTTAAACGAAGGATTTACTGTCTATTTCGAACGAAGAATCATGGAATCTGTTTATGGCAAAGATTACGCAGAGATGCTTGCTGTTCTTGGCTATCAAGATTTAGTTGAAACGATGGAAGATCTGGGTATCGAATCTGAAGATACTCATCTTAAACTAAATTTAAAAGGAAGAGATGCAGATGATGGAATGACGGATATTGCCTATGAAAAAGGTTGCCTCCTCCTATTACAAATAGAGAAAACAGTTGGTCGTGAAGCATTTGATAAATTCCTGAACGACTATTTCAGCGAATTCGCATTTAAATCAATTTCAACAGAAGAATTCATGCTATATATTCAGAGTAAGCTGGACTTTTCTGACGATGATATGAGCATGTTAATAACATGGATATTTAAACCTGGAATACCGGGTGATATTTCAATTCCTGCTTCAAGTCTCTTTAAAAATGTTGAATCAGCTTTAAATTCTTTCATTACTCAAGAAAAATCAGCCTCTCAATTATCTGTAAAAAGCTGGAGCAGTCATGAATGGCTTCATTTCATTAGAAATCTACCTGAAGATTTGAGTATAAAATTGGTCGAGAACCTTGATAACGAATTTGACCTCACCAATAGCGGTAATTCCGAGATTAAGTTCGCTTGGTTAATGAAGGTCATTCCTTTAGGTTACGAGAATGCCGATAAAGCATCAGATGAATTCCTCTTATCGGTAGGAAGAAGGAAATTTGTTCTTCCAATGTTTAAAATGCTTCATTCACAAGAAAGATTAGGTAACAAACCCGAACTATTATACAAGAAAGCCAGAAGTGGTTATCATTCTGTTACCGCTAAAAGTGTAGACGAAGTTTTTGCAAAGCCTTAAAATCAACAACAAATACTTCCTTCGAATTGTCTTAGGTTTGTATTTTATTTTTAATATCATATGAGTTTACAAACAACATCATTTAAAGGTAAGCCGGTTAACCTTTTAGACCCCCTGCCGGAAGTTGAAGAGAACGCCTTCGATTTTACATTCGTTAAAAATGACTTGAGCGAAAGCAGTCTTTACGACTTTGATGATAAAATCAAAGTTGTAATTGGTGTACCAAGCCTAGATACAGGTATTTGTCAGCGTGAAACTCGTCAATTTAATGAGAGATTGGCCAATAAGAAAGGTGTAGTAGGCATCATCATTTCTAAAGATTTACCTTTTGCTATGAAAAGATTTTGTGAAGCAGAAGGTATCGAAAATGTAATCACTGCTTCCGACTTTAGGTATCAGGATTTCACAAGAGAATATGGAACAGAGATGCTTGACGGTCCTTTAAAAGGCTTAAGTGCTCGAACCGTATTTATTATTGACAAGGAAAATAAAATCAGATATGTAGAACTTACTAATGATGTTATTGCAGAGCCCGACTATGATAAAGTAATCGCAGCGCTTGATAAATTATTATAATAGTTGACCCATTAAAAAGCCCCGACAGAAATTATCTGACGGGGCTTTTTGTTGTTTTACCATTCAACTTAATCAACAAGTGAAATATCAAATTGAACTAGATCAATAAATTGCTGAACTCGCTCATCTACTTCATCCTGATTCAAACTTTGAATTCTTTCAGTTCCAAATTTCTCTACACTGAAAGAAGCCATAGCTGAACCAAAAATTACTGCACGTTTCAAATTGTCGAAAGAGATATCTCTCGTTTCTGCTAAATACCCAATAAAACCTCCAGCAAAACTATCACCTGCCCCTGTAGGGTCAAATACATCTTCTAATGGCAGTGCAGGTGCAAAAAACACTTGCTGCTCGTTAAATAACAAAGCTCCATGTTCACCTTTTTTAATGATAAGATATCTAGGCCCCATCGATAAAATCTTCTGAGCTGCTTTTACGAGAGAATATTCTCCTGACAGCTGACGAGCCTCCTCATCGTTTATTGTTAAAACATCAACTTTCTTGAGCAATGCATGAAGTTCGTCTAGCGCAATATCCATCCAGAAGTTCATAGTATCTAGAACTACTAGTTTCGGCCTTGTCCTTAGCCTATCTATAACCGTCATCTGAACTGAAGGCGCGAGATTACCCAGCATAAGAAATTCGCAATCCTGATATGCTTCAGGTATAATAGGATCAAAACCTTCAAGGACATTTAACTGAGTTTCAAGCGTATCGCGAGTATTCATATCATTATGATACTTCCCGCTCCAGAAAAAGGTCTTCTCGCCTTGTTTTATCTGTAAACCATCTGTATTAATTCTCCTTTTGCCCAACATCTTGATTGCATCCGTCGGAAAATCATCCCCAACTACTGACACAAGATTAATATTGTTTGCAAAGTAAGAAGCAGCAAGCGAAATAAAGGTAGCTGCTCCGCCTACTATCTTGTCAGTCTTACCAAATGGGGTCTCAATAGCATCAAATGCAACAGTACCAATAATTAATAAACTCATTTTTACGTGTTATTGTGGATTAGGGTAAACAATTAAAGCCTGGCGTAATATTTCAACCGACTTTTTTAAATCTTCTACTTTAAGGACGTATCCTATTCTAACTTCATCATTTCCAGAGCCTTCTGTAGCATAAAAACCCGTGGCTGGTGCTAACATGATTGTTGCTCCTTCAAAAGAAAACGATTCTAATAGCCAACGACAAAAGTGGTCAGAATTATGAATCGGCAATCTAGCCATCGCATAAAAAGCACCACTCGGGTTTGGACAAAACACTCCTTCAATTGAATTCAAACCTTCAACTAAAACATCTCGGCGTTCAACATATTCTGAAATCACTTTCTCAAAATAAGAATCTGGTGTATCCAATGCCGCTTCACCTGCAATTTGACCAAATGTTGGTGGACTTAATCTTGCCTGAGCAAATTTAAGTGCAGTGTCCATAACGCTTTTGTTTCTTGTAACCAAAGCTCCTATTCTGGCCCCGCACATTGAATATCTCTTTGAAACTGAGTCTATCAAAATAACATGTTCATCTAGACCATCTAGCTGCATAGCAGAAAAAAATGATAAGCCATCGTAACAAAATTCTCGATAAACCTCATCTGAGAAAAGATAAAGGTCATGTTTAATAACAAGATCTCTTAGCTTTTTCAGTTCATCTTTCTCATATACACGCCCAGTAGGATTGCCCGGATTTGATATTAAAACAGCTCTAGTTCTATCAGTGATTAACTTTTCAAACTCTTCAACCTCAGGCAAGCTGAAACCATTATCGATAGATGTTTTTACAGGAATAACCGTAGCTCCGGCTGCTAATGCAAAGCTTAAGTAATTGGCATAAAACGGCTCAGGGATAATTACCTCATCGCCTGGATCTAAACAAGTCATCATTCCAAAAAGCAGCGCTTCAGAACCACCTGTAGTTACCATAATTTGCTCATGGTTAACCGGAATGGAATTCTTGGTGTAATAAGTAGCCAACTTTTTTCTGTAAGACTCGAATCCAGCACTATGGCTGTATTCAACAACCTTAAGAGTTGTTCCTTTAATAGCATTCATAGCTACTTCAGGAGTCTCAATATCAGGCTGACCAATATTTAGATGATAGATTTTAGTGCCATTTTTTTTAGCTTCTTCAGCAAATGGAACTAATTTTCGTATTGGAGATGCCGGCATGGCAACCCCTTTTTTAGAAATACCTGGCATAAAAATAAAAAACCCCGACGTTTAGGCGTCGGGGTGCAAATATGCTAAATTTTTTAAAGAGATTACTTCTCTAAAGGAGCCATGCCTGTCTTTTTCTCTGGCATACCTGCATCAGCTGGTGGGGGCTCTACATTTCCTTTGATATACAAAACCTTAGTTCCAGTTTTATCTTTCCCTGCATTTTGAATAGTTAAGGTAACATTTTTATTGATAGCTCCCGAACGTTTTGAATCGTAGCTAACTTTAATAACACCCTTTTTTCCTGGTGCAATTGGTTCTTTCGGCCAATCTGGGACAGTACATCCGCAACTTCCTCTAGCATTTGAAATCACAAACGGTTCTTTTCCTGTGTTTTCAAACTCAAATTCACAAGTTCCATCAGCACCATTTTTAATAGTACCATAGTCATGTGTTTCTTTTTCAAATTTGATAGTCGGAGTCCAGTTTTGATCCGTTGATGCTGGTTGGGCATGTAGGGCTACGAAGCCAAATGCTGCAAAAGCCATCGATAAAATTGATCGTCTCATCTTTGTGTTCTTTGGTGTTTAAAATTGATTAAGCAAAGTTAATTTTTATTTCAGCCCTTTCTATTCAAATCATAAAATAAAATTCAAATCGAAAGAATCACATTGATTGCAATAACCGTTCCAAAATTGATCCTTTGGGAAATTGAAAAAATGTGTGACAAATATAAACTCTTTGTCACGATTAGAGGTATTTTCAATCTGCTCAGCGAAATATTCCTCAGTAAAACCCTACTTTTGCAACGTCTTGAACGATTAATTATAACATGGAGATTCCGAAAAAGTATAACCCCGAACTCACTGAAGATAAATGGTATGCGCAATGGTTGAAGAATAATTTATTCCATTCTGAACCTGATGAGCGACCCTCTTTTACGATAGTTATTCCTCCTCCAAATGTTACAGGGGTATTGCATATGGGCCATATGCTCAATAATACAATTCAAGATGTACTCATTAGAAGAGCACGCATGCAAGGTAAAAATACCTGCTGGGTGCCGGGAACCGACCATGCCTCTATAGCTACTGAAGCTAAGGTGGTTGCCAAACTTAAAGCTGAGGGCATTGAGAAGTCCTCTTTGTCACGTGATGAGTTTCTTGCTCATGCCTGGGAATGGAAAGAAAAGCATGGGGGAATTATTCTTGAACAGCTCAAAAAACTTGGCGCTGCGTGCGATTGGGAAAGAACTAAATTCACCATGGATCCCGACATGAGTAAGGCCGTTATTGATACCTTCATTAAACTTTATAAAGAAGGGTTGATTTACCGTGGGGTTCGTATGATTAATTGGGACCCATCAGCGCAAACTGCCTTGTCTGATGAAGAAGTTATCTATAAAGAAAATCCAGGAAAGCTGTTTTACGTCGATTATTCTCTCGTTGACTCAAGTGAAAAGATAACCATTGCAACAACACGACCTGAAACCATTCTTGGCGACACCGCAATTTGTGTTCACCCAGATGACCCTCGCTTTGCAGCCTTAATTGGGAAAAAGGCGATAGTGCCTCTTATTAACCGTGAGATTCCCATTATAGCAGACGATTATGTTGATATGGCTTTCGGGACAGGAGCCTTGAAGATTACTCCGGCTCATGATATCAATGACTATCAGTTAGGTATAAAGCATAAGTTGCCCGTGATTGATGTTATTGCTCCAAATGGAACAATGGCTGAGGCTGCTCAGATTTTTATTGGTGAAGACAGGTTTATCGTAAGAAAGAAAATCGTAAAAGAGCTTGAATTAATCGGTAAGCTTAGTAAAATTGATGAAATAGTTAATAAGGTAGGTCATTCTGAAAGAACCGACGCAGTTATAGAACCCAGGTTATCATTACAGTGGTTTGTCACTATGAAAGACATGGCTCAACCTGCCCTCGAAGCGGTTATAAATGGTGATGTTCAGTTGCATCCAAGCAAGTTTATAAATACCTATAAACATTGGATGGAAAACGTGAAAGACTGGTGCATTTCCAGACAATTATGGTGGGGACAAAGAATTCCTGCTTGGTATGACAAGGAAGGTGATTTTGTTGTGGCCTCATCGGCCGATGAGGCCATCAAAGAATTTGAATCTAAGGGTAAAAAAGTGAATGTTAGCGAACTTCAGCAAGATGAAGATGTTCTCGACACCTGGTTCTCAAGTTGGCTTTGGCCAATTACTGTATTTGATGCTGATGCTATTTCAAAACCTAAATCAGAATGGAATGCTGATTTGAAATACTACTACCCTACCCAGGATCTAGTTACAGCGCCAGAAATCTTGTTTTTCTGGGTTGCCCGAATGATAATGGCAGGTATTTCATTTTGCGATGAAGTTCCTTTTAAAAATGTTTATCTAACTGGTATTGTTAGAGATAAACAGGGAAGAAAAATGAGCAAATCGCTCGGAAACTCGCCTGACCCTATCAAACTAATAAATCATTACGGAGCCGATGGTGTTCGTATGGGCATGCTACTTACTTCTCCCGCAGGGAATGACCTGCCTTTTGATGAAAGTCTTTGTGAACAAGGAAGAAATTTTAATAATAAACTCTGGAACGCATTCAGATTGATTAATTCATGGGAGACTACTGAAGCCAAAGCGGACGAAGCTTCCAATGAGGCCATTGTCTGGTTCCGTTCAAGATTGCAGGATGAGAGAAATAGAATTGAAGATTTATTGGGAAGATATAGAATCTCCGAAGCTCTTATGGCATTGTACAAGTTGGTTTGGGATGACTACTGCGCATGGTTCCTTGAGTGCATCAAACCTGAATATCAACAGCCTATAAATAAGAACACTAAACAGGCTGCTGAGGCTTTTATGATGGACTTATTAAGAATGCTTCACCCATTCGTACCCTTCATTACTGAGGAGATCTGGAGCTTTATTAAAGGAGAAAATGACCCTGAATTTATTCTTAATGACTCTGAGCCTAAATCAATTGAAATTAATCAAACCGATATCACTCAGTTTGAACTAATACGTGAAACTGTAAGCGCATTAAGAAACTTTAGAAATGAAAAAGGTATTTCACCAAAAGAAGGCATAAAACTTTACTGCAGAAGTAGAACTGAGCGCATACCTTTTCAAGCTGCTCTGCAGAAACTTGCCAATGTGAATGAGATTATTTTTTCTTTAGAAAAACCAGAACCGAGCTTCATGCTTGTTGTTAGAACAGACGAGTTTTTCATTCCTGTTGAGGATTCAATCGACCTTGAAGCAGAAAAAGATAAGTTGAATACTGAGCTTGAATATTTAAAAGGGTTTCTTGAATCAGTAGGTAAAAAGCTTAGTAATGAAAAGTTTGTTGCGAATGCAAAACCAGACATAGTTGCGAATGAGCGCAAGAAAGAGTCTGATGCGCTTCAGAAAATTCAAATGATTGAGCAGCAGCTTAAAGATTTTTAAGCAGGGCGAAAAAAGCAGAAGAAAAATCAGCAACTTTTTGTAATTTTCACAAATGAAGATGCGGATTTTTATTTGTGGGCTTTGCCTGAGCTCTTTGGGTAAAGCTCAGATTGTTATTGATCAAAATGACTATTTCCAGTTTGGAAATGAATATTACCGCAGCTTCATAAATTTTGGACTTGATACTGTGAACCTTGAAAACAGTGCCGGAGAAAACCAGTTTTGGGACTTTTCTTGGTTAGAACGAGACTTTACCGATACTCTTAGAATTATCAAGGCAGATTTAAGTCCATTTGGCAATGAATTTCCAGAAGCTGATTTTGGGATTTCCTCAAATCAAAACAACTTCTTTTATGAAGAGCTCAATTCGGATGGAGTAGCTATTCTGGGGAGAGTTAATTATGATCCGATTTTTGATTTTAATGTAGTGTATCGCTTCAATTCTACTGGGAATGCTTTTGTATTTCCTATGGAATACAACGATTCTTATAATTTCGGATATTCATATAATGTTCAATATCCTGCGTTTTTCCCAGGGACCGATTCAGTTCGCCAATTCAATTCTAGTTATTTTGAATTAAATGTTGACGGTTGGGGAACTTTGGCGATGCCTAACGGTAATTTCGAGGTGCTTAGGTTAAAACAAGTAGCATATTTACGAGATACAGTGTCTGTTTATGATGAACCTGGAGGTTGGGGTAATACCACAATTGGGATTGATACAACTGTTACTTGGCTGTTTTTCGCTAAAGATATTGGGTATCGTTTATTGTCTTTTACTCAACGGCTAAATGGTAGCGGAAAACTCGTGAACTGGGTTAAAGATTACTTACTTTCAGACGGTGTGAAAATCCCAACAGCAGAATTTAATGTGTATCCTCAACCTGCTAACAATAAATTATTTGTGAAGCATGATGAAGATTATAAATATCAAATTGTAGATATGCAGGGAAAGCTCTTAAGTGAAGGCCTGCTTGCGAAAGAAGATGCATATATCTCAACTTCAGAGTTGCAATCAGGCATGTACGTTCTTAAATTGAGCAATTACGAAGGACAAAACTTTAGCGCTCGAAAAGTGTTAATTAACCAGAATTAATCATCTCTACTTTTCATTGCTTTTGACTGCACTCGGCTTTTCAACATGTCCAAATGACACCTTTATTTTTGATGCTTTAGTCAACCGTCGCTTAAATCACACGTTGGAAATAAATGTTTTCCTTGGTGATGTTGACGAATTGAACAAAAAGGCCCTCAATAATGAGCTAGACATTACAAAGCTTTCTTTTGGAATTGTGCCGGATGTTTCTGAAAATTATCAAATTCTCGATTCAGGCAGCGCTCTAGGGTTTGGTTGCGGACCACTCTTAATTTCACTCGAACAAAATCTTGATTTAAGCACTCTTAATTCTGATTTTTGTGTTGCAATTCCAGGTGAAAAAACTACGGCAAACCTGCTACTAAGCATGGCTTATCCACAAATTACCAATAAAAAAGTGATGCTCTTTTCTGAAATTGAAGCTGCAGTACTTTCGGGTGACGTTCAGGCGGGTCTTATTATCCATGAGAATCGCTTTACATACAAAGAGAAAGGCTTGCACAAGTTGATTGATTTAGGAGAGTTCTGGGAGAAGAAAACTGGCTTACCTATTCCTCTAGGATGCATTGCCGTTAAAAGAAGCTTATCAACTGAGGTCAAAAAAGAAATACAAGCTCAAATTCGTGAAAGTGTGATGCACGCGTTTTCTAATCCCAATGATTCCAAGTCTTATATTGCTCTTCACGCTCAAGAAATGAACCCTGAAGTTATGCAACAACATATCGACTTGTATGTCAATGATTATAGCATCTCTCTAGGAGAGGAAGGGAAGAAGGCTATTGATAGGCTGTTTCTTGAAGGCAGAAAGGCAGGAATTCTTAAGGAACCTTTTATGCCTTTGTTTGTGGAGGATTGATTAGGAAGTTGAATGGAAAGGAAAGCGTTTCCATTACAGCTTTCTTCTGAATAACACCAAAAACATGTGGGAAGAATCCGGAACCATCGTCAGCTGCTTCATAAATCACCGGAACATTCATCATTTTCGTATCCATCTTGAGAATCAAAATATCCTCTCGATTTTCAAAAAACCGCTTCAAAGTTCCTTCCAACTGCTCATATTTTGAGCAGTGAATAAAACCTTCCTCTTCAAGAGAATCATTTGAGTATTCAGAGCTTTGAACTTGAGCCTTCCAGTCAGAAACCGAAGCAATATGATAAATAAACTGAGGTGCTGCCATGACTAATTATCTGCAAATATACAGAATAGCTTAAACCTTCAGGATTGTTTGCCTTGTAAATCAGTGTCGATTAGAGCTTCATGGATAGTGAAATTCTTAGTAATCTTCCTGGCGAAGAAATCCCACTTGCGAAAACCCTATAATTTCTATCTAAGAGATTTTCTAAAGTCACACCTAAATCAAAATTCTTACTAACTCTAATCTCAGCTTTTGCATTTATAGTGAACCAAGACGGCATGCCATCTGCAGTTGCATATTGAAGATTATCTTCTCCTCCCGGGGAGTATAAATTAAGTGGCTTCTCACCTTGAAATATCGTCCATGTGGAGACGCTTAATCTAGAACTAAACTTTCTCGCTAACTCAACTTTCCCAAAAAGTGGTGGAATGTGATCCAGCGGAGCTGAATCTCCTTCGCTATAAACAATTCCTTTAGTATATGTGGCACTTGCACTGACTGATGTTTTGTTCTGAATAGTCCATTTCACTCGACCATTCACTCCCGAAATTTCGGCTTTACTTGCATTCACATTTGCTTGAATAGCTGAAACTTGTCCATCATAAATAAGTGAATCCTGATTGCCTAAAGTAAAAGGTCGAGTTACAATAGCATTCTCCAAAAGTGTATAGAAGCCACCAAATTCTAGCAACACAGATTCAACAGGTCGGAAATTCAATCCCAAATCAAAACCATTCGTACGTTCAGGCCTTAAATTCGGATTAGGAACAATCAACAAACCAGGCTGAGAATCAAAAACTTTTGCAAGATCATCAACATTAGGAGATCTGAAGCCTTGCGACCACTGAACTCTAAGGTTTAACTTTCTCGAAGCTTTGTAAACTAGTCCAGCTTGAGCGCAAAGCACAGAATTTTTCTGCTCCGCATTTTGAAAGGGGAAAGGAAAAAAGTCGTCATTCCCAAAATCCGCATTTAGCTGATTATAAGTATATCTCAAGCCAAGAGTTGAAATTAGTTTCTTACTTGCTAGATGTTTTCTTTGAACAGTTACATATGTAGAAGCATTTTTCACAACGCTGCCCCCAGCAGGATATCTGGTTGATGTGAAGGAGGATTCACCTGAATAAATGTCCTTTAAAAAGGCCTCAGAACCAATGAAGTGAGAATAAGCTTCCAAGCCGTAATATACATCCCATTTGATGAATTTCTTATGAAGATCAGCGTTTAAGCTATACGAATTAACCTCCTCCAATCTGCTATTAAGATTTTGATTCCCAAACCTTCTAGTGTTCCGGCTCTCTTTGTTTAATTGCCATGCTGTAATAATAGTTGCCTCAGTAAAAAAGCGGTTTTCCTTCTTGAACTTAAGTTGATAAGATGCTAAAGCTCGTTCCTCTGGACCATAATACCACTCAGCATAAGAAGGCTGACCTAAAGCGTTGCTTTCAGACAACCTGTCATATCGATTAACATTAGAAGATCTTGTAAACTGAATATTGAGTTGGTGTTCAGGTCCATTTGTGGGAGCAAAAAGCCATCGTTGAGCAAAATCGATTTGCTTATAACCCGAACCTTTCTGCAGTAATGGATCGTTATTGACTTGAGCAGAGTCGGTTCCACCAACCTGAGTTACATAATCTTTCTTTTTCCACTCATCCCTAATCTGTAGACCCCCTTGACGCAAATCACCAAAATCATTGAAAGTGAATGCTGTTCGAATGGCTAGTTTCTTGAAACCTATATTATGAAAAACGTGAGCACTACTGTGTTGATTCCAATATTGAAAATCGCCACTCGCCATCCTAAAGGCCCCGCCAATGGTATTCTCAGCCGACTTCTGATTCATACTTAAGCTTGGTTTTATAGTATTAACAGAAAGTACACCACCTAAAGCGTCACTTCCATATAAAGGTGAGGCAGAGCCGTTAATTACTTCTAAATCCTGAGTAATATTAGGATCTAGCCTTAAAATATTCTGTAGGTGACCCGCTCTAAAAATGGGTGTATTTAATCGAACACCATCAACCACAAGTAAAATTCGATTTGCTTCCATGCCTCGTAAAACCGGACTTCCTCCACCAAGTTGACTTCTTTGAACAAATACTTCTCCCGATTGCTCTAGCGCATCAGCTAGGTTTCGCGGACTAAGATTAACTGGAAGTGATAATTTAATAATATCAAGCGGAAGCGATAAAATATCGGCTTGCATTCTGGTAGCGGATATCTCGAATGCCTTCATGTTTACCCCGAACTCCTGAAGTTCAACTGTCAACTTTTCCCCCAACCACATGCTTGGCAATACGGTAATCGATGAATATCCTGAAGCTGTAATAATTAGTGTATCATTCTTCCATTCATCCGGCAAAGGTGTTTTACCATCTCTATCAGTTACAAAAGATTGATTTGATTTAGCATAAAATAACCTAACAGATACATTGGGAATACCCTTTCCGTTCTCTTGACGAATAATTTCGGCTGATTGAGCAAGCACGCTTTCTGCAAAAAAGGATAAACATAAAATGATGGTAGATTGAAAAAGAATCTTCATAAACTTCCTCAAAAATAGAATGAATCAATGAATGTATATGTAACATTAAACTTGATTTATCACGTAAGTTTCAGAGCAAAAAAGAACAAACCTATAGACTATACCTACGTAAACCGCTCTTAAATAACCAACGAATATGAGTAAATACATTACCCGAATTTTTGTAGTTGAAGACAATGATTTCTTTGCGCAAATGATCAAGCAAAAGCTTGAATTAACAGATAGTTACGAGGTAAGCCTGTTTAGTAACGGGGATGATTTCAAAGCAGCTTTGCATACGAATCCTGATATTGTTGTATTGGATTACAACCTGCCTAACACGAATGGGATAGACCTTTTGAAGGACATTAAAAACTTCAATGATCAAATCAAAACCATTTTGCTTTCTGGTCAGGAACAAATTCATGTTGTAATTGAAGCATATGAAAATGGTGCTGAAGAATACATCAAGAAAGATGATAATGCCCTAGCCATGCTCGATTTAAAGGTTCAAAAGCATGCTAATAGCGTGAACCTTCTAAAGGAAGTTGATACATTAAGAGATCAAATTATAGATCGCCACAGATATGATCGTATAATTGGAGAAAGTCAAGCCCTGCTTAAGGTTTTACGTCTTATCCAGAAGGTTGAAAAAACGAATATGTTAGCCCTAATTACCGGTGAAAGCGGAACCGGAAAGGAGCTTGTAGCTTCAGCCATACACTACAATTCTGCTCGTAAAAACAAACCTTTTGTTGCAGTAAACGTGGCAGCAATTCCCGAAGATTTGATGGAAAGTGAGCTTTTCGGACATGAACGTGGAGCTTTTACAGGTGCTGATAGCAAGCGTATTGGGAAGTTTGAAGAAGCGAACGATGGAACCATATTTTTGGATGAGATTGGTGAAATGGATGTCCACATGCAAACAAAACTTCTAAGAGTGCTCCAGGAAAGCAAAATAACTCGACTTGGTTCGAATAAAGAAATACCACTTAACGTAAGAGTAATTGCAGCAACAAATAAAAATCTAGCTCAAAGAGTGAAAGATGGTAAAATGCGTGAAGACTTATATTACCGTCTTCAAGGCTTTTTAATTCACCTTCCACCACTTAGAGACAGAGATAATGACCTTCTTCTTCTTGCTAAAAGTATGTTGAAGAGTTTTTGTGATGCTAACAGAATGCCTCAAAAAAGCTTCTCTTCTGAATCTCTAAAGGAAATGATGAAGCACCCTTGGAGTGGAAACGTTCGCGAATTAAAAGCTTTTGTTGAACGAGCCGTATTAATATCTGATGAAGATATTATCCAGGAAGAGGATTTGATTTTCTCACAAGAAATCTAAAAGAGTTATATAGTCTACTTATAAAGCCGGAGGGAAACTTTCGGCTTTTTTTACTTTGTAAACTTTGCTAAATACATATCCATAACCTCGGTTAGAATATTCATTTCAAGGTAATTATGGGTAAATTGACAGAATTTGGAACCAAAATACTTTTTCATAACTGGCTCGAAATCTCTGTCTTCACCAAATTCAAGAATAGATACTAAATGAAAGAGCGTCAAAGATGAAAGCACTTTTTGACTATCATTTCTTCCTACAATTTCATATGCGCTTTTATCTTCAATTTCCATCAAAAGTGATAGCATCTTTCTCATGTTGTTCATTAGCACTTCACTTCTCAGGTATTTTTTTGTCATCGTAAATGACAGAGAATAGAATTTTGACATGTCACTCCTTCCCAAGTAATCTACTTGGGGAAAAATAAACGAAATCCAGTGCGTCAATTTCCTGGAAAACAGGTTAATTTCATCATATGCTTTTTCGAAATATTGTTCTTGAGCAAATTGAAATCGTTCAATTGAAAACCGCCAATTGGGATTATTCCTCCAATTATCAAAGGTCATTTTCATAATCGGGTCTTCTGGTTTTGAATCTATGCCCTTCCAATATTGATTTACATACCAAGCTAGACTGAACTTCTTGTTAATATCACCTCCATAAATTGTGGTGTTTATATATACCGATTCTGCTGTTTTAATTGAATAAACATCAAATAAATTCCTTCTAACATGGCATAACACATTTCTAAAAATATGGTGTTTCTCAATAATGTTAAAGGTAAAACCCCATTTACGCTAAAGGGGTTTATCGTTTACCTGCTTTATTCTCGGTCCAAAAACCAACGTTCTAGTTTCCGCAATTCTTACAATTTTGAATTCTCTCACATCAGCTGGCAATGGTTCGAACTCCATGGTAAAAACAGCTTTACCTTTTATTTCATAATGAGACTTCACTTCTTTGGGCTTTGATTCCCGGCATTGATAGTACTTCTTATGGTTATCAGCAACAATCAATAAGGTATCTTCAAGCTTATATTCATTATCCTTTTCATGCACAGTCATCCAACCTTCAAGACAAATTATTACGTTCGTGTTTCGTTTTTTTGACCTTTCATCAATTAATTCTCGAGTTTCAAAGTCAATATTGCCGCCAAAACCTTCGAATAAATTATAGTTTCTTAATTCATCAATTGTTTTTTCTTCCATTAGTTTTTGGTTTAGTTATTTTTTGTTTTGGATAAATTGGTTTGAGGAATTTGTCGATGTCGATTTACAAACACCCTCTATATACAAAAGCGCGCGCGCGTGCACATGAGCGCGTGTTCACGCGCGATGAGAAAAGTATTCATGTACAATGAGAGTAAAGTAGGCCTTAGCAAGGTTTTATTTCAAGACGAATCGACTGGGGTTCATTAATCTCATGGTCATTTCCCTATATTTGCGCCCATTTCCAGAAACTATGGCTTTAAAATGCGGCATTGTTGGGCTTCCGAATGTAGGTAAGTCAACCCTCTTTAATTGTTTGAGCAATGCAAAAGCTCAAGCGGCAAACTTCCCATTTTGCACCATCGAACCAAATGTTGGTGTAATTACCGTTCCTGATGAAAGACTCACCGAGCTTTCTAAACTGGTAAATCCAGAGAGAATCGTCCCAACAACGGTCGAAATTGTTGACATTGCTGGCTTAGTTAAAGGAGCCAGTAAGGGAGAAGGATTAGGTAATCAGTTTCTGGGAAACATTCGCGAGTGCGATGCTATTCTGCACGTATTGAGATGCTTCGACGACCCCAATGTAGTTCACGTTGATGGAAATGTGAATCCTATTAGAGATAAGGAAGTGATTGATATGGAGCTCCAACTTAAGGATCTGGATACCATTGAAAAAAGAATTCAGAAAGTTGAAAAACAGGCTCGTGCTGGTGATAAGGATTCAAAAAGAGCCTTCGACCTGTTTAGCAGATACAAAGAAGTGCTACTTCAAGGAAAATCAGCTAGAAGTGTCGTATTGGAAAGACCTGATGATATTGAATTAGCAGATGAATTGTATTTACTCACCAACAAGCCTGTTTTATACGTTTGTAATGTTGATGAAGCGTCTGCAATTAAAGGAAACGATTATGTTGAAGCAGTGAGAAAAGCTGTTGCTGATGAGCAAGCTGAAATTATGATTATAACAGCTGCAATGGAATCAGAAATCGCTCAATTGGAAACCTACGAAGACAAGATTGCCTTTTTATCAGAAATAGGATTATCTGAACCTGGGGTGAATAAACTTATCAAATCAGCGTACACACTTCTTGATTTGGAAACTTATTTCACTGCAGGAGTTAAAGAGGTAAGAGCTTGGACAATTACCAAAGGAATGAAGGCGCCCCAAGCGGCTGGAGTAATACATACCGATTTTGAAAAAGGATTTATCAGAGCAGAGGTTATCAAGTTTGATGATTTCATCAAATTCGGCTCTGAATCTGCTTGTCGTGAAAATGGTAAATTATCTGTTGAAGGAAAAGAATATGTAACCAAAGATGGCGACATTATGCATTTCCGTTTCAATGTATAATTGATGAACTAACCTTTGTAAGAGCTGTAGGTAAACTCTTTTGTAATTAGGTTCATTGCTACAAGATAGCCATGACCCGGTCGTTCAGGAAAAACACATCCTCCATCTAGATTAATAACTTGACCCTTTTGTTCTAAAATGCTTGTGAGCGCTTTAGGTGTATGCCCATGAAGGATTGTTCTTCCATCAAGCCATTCATAATTTACCTCCATCTTTCTGATTCTCAAAAAAGCTTCCTCATTTGCTAGTGGATCAAGTTGACTGAAGTCTAAGCCAGCGTGCACCAGGATGTAATTCTCCTTAAAAAGTATGGTCTGAGTGCTTCTCACCTCATCAATATATTCCTGAAGGATTTCATTCGCATGATTTACTCCAAAAGATTCTAAAACCTCCGCCCCCCCGCAACGCATCCAGAAATCATGAACTTCAGGTGATTCAAGCGAATCTAATAGTATTTGTTCGTGATTCCCCCTTAAGGTGATCACCTGAATACCTTCCTCCCGTAAGCTGAAGACTTCATCAAAAACACCTTTAGTATCTGGCCCTCTATCGATAAGATCACCTATGAGATAAAGGAAATCTCCATTTTCAATCTTGAGCTTATCATGAATGAGACTTTTAAAAGTATTGGAACATCCATGAATATCACTAATGGCAAACTGTCTCACTAAATAATCAGGCGATTTAGTCTTGATTTGAAATAATCAATCTTTCAACAATAGAATATTTATCATTGGTAATCCTGATAAAGTATAAGCCTAGTGCTAAACCACCTAATTTAACATTGCCATTCTCAGAAAACCCAGTACTTACAAGCTGCCCGTTACTTTGGAAAATTGAGTACTCGAATGAGCTCATTCCTTCTACCGTTACAAAGTTTTTTGCAGGATTAGGATAAAGTTTTATTCCTGATTTACCAATTTCTGCAATACTAACTTCATTTTCGAAAGTGATACTATTAGAAAAGCGGCTACAACCGTTAGCATCTGTTATTTCCACTTTATAAGAACCATTCTCAGCAGGCTCAAAATTCTGTGAATTTGCACCAGCAATTGATTCATTGTTTAAGTACCATTGGTATGTTAAAGCTTCACTAGAAATTAGGATCCCACCAGTAACTTCGATTGTAGGTTGGTCAGGAAGTTCATTTACAACAAGCGTAAAATCAACAGAAGCTTCACATCCAGCAGCAGAAGTGCCCATTAATGTATAGGTAGTTGTTTGTGGTGGGTTTGCTGTTATTATTTCACCTGCGGTGGAAGAAATTGCGATAACAGGTGACCATTCATAAACTGAAGCACCAAAACCAGTTAACGTTGTAGGAGTTCCTTTGCAAATAATGGATGGGTTAGCTGCAATACTGAGAGCTGGTGTAGGCTCAATTGTAATGTATTCGGTTTTGACCTCCGTATCTGCACCAAAAGCATTAGATGCCATTAAGGAAACTTGGTAAACTCCTGGTGAGTTGTAAGTAATTGTTGGACTCGTCTGGCTAGAACTTGAAGGTGTACCCCCTGGGAATGTCCATGTATATGATGATGGCTGATTACCACTTAAGTTCGTGTAAAGAACTTGACCCCCTTGACAAACTGTAGCACTTCCTGCAACAGTGAAGTCAGCTATTGCAGCAGCTCCTGCAATGGTTCCATCTATATTTATGTTATCCAAATACAGGTTGTTCCCATAATTATTAAAGCCTTCGAACTTCACCCTTACGCCTGTTGAACCACTAAATGCATTTAAATCTATTTCAATACAATCAGATCCAATAGGGCCATTACACCAATCGTCAGATGAGCCTGGTATAAAGTCGGTAGTAGAAATAGAAGCTGTGGCAAATGTCCCTTGACCATTCTCTCCACCTACGAGTATTCTTGTAGGGTATGTTTCTCCACAATCTGTTGAGATACTTACAATTAACGAATCGCTTGAACCAGCTGCATATCTTCTATAAGCATGATCAAAACTTAATGAAATTTCTGTGTATGCTGAGAAATTCAACGTTGGAGTGATTAACCCATCCCTTTGTCCAATTGCTGAATAACTATAAAAAGGAATCCTGGCAGATTTATTTCCTGGAGTTGTTCCCGTTGATGTAATAACTTCCCAACCTAATCCATTATCAGGATTGCTGATAGTCCAACCATTTGCCGAAAAATTCCCTGATTCAAATGTTTCTGTAAAAGGCAATGAATTACCAATTGGAGAAACGATGGAGAATGTAACTGTACGACAATTATTTGCTTCGAAGCCGTCGGCTTGATTTCCATTTATTGTTGATGAGCAGATTGTAAGTGTATGATTACCAATAATTCCAGATATCTGAGGTAAGGTAATGTTTTGGCTTTGCTGAGAAGCTAATGTCCCTGACCAGGTAAAATTGATTGGACTTTGAGTATCAAGCTGAATTGTAAAAGCGAGACTGCTAATTGTTGATTGACCAGTATTCCTTATTTGAACAATAGGCTGAAGATTCGTATTACAAGATGATCCAGAAGGAGAAATAATGCTAAGTACCGAAGCATCAAAAGCTAAAGCACTAGCACTTGCGCATTCAAGCGCAGCTTCTGCATTTATCCTACCACCACCAAGTTGACCAATATAATTTCCATTTTGAGAATTGATGTTATCGGCTGTAAGCTGCAAACATTCTAAAACTTCAGCTGGACTCATTAATGGGTTTGCTGAAAGCATTAATCCACATAGACCAGCAACCAATGGTGAGGCCATAGATGTTCCACTTTTTGAGGAATAACCTGTAGAAGGAACAGTGCTTCTAATGGAAGAACCAGGAGCCGAAATATCTATCCAAGTTCCATAGTTAGAAAAAGTTGATTT
>JBBEBC010000076.1:0-30803 GCA_040882555.1 Bacteroidia bacterium | reverse complement strand
TTTCATTGATAAAGCAGCAATGCAAGTTGTTAAATCAGAAATCAAAGGGAAGAATGGAAATGTATACACTTATCAAATCACTACATTCGAGACAAACAAATCTATCCCCGACACATATTTTGTATTTAATACAACTGAATTTCCTGGGTTTGATGTTAATGATTTAAGGTAATCATTAGCTAATTGTCCAATTGATTCCTTTTTTTAATAAGCTCAACGTCTCAAATTCGGGCGTACCCTCTTTCGGTTGAAAGTTATATTCCCATGAAGCGGATGAAGGTAGGCTCATGAGTATTGATTCTGTTCTACCTCCTGTTTCAAGGCCGAATTTTGTACCTCTATCGAAGGCTAAGTTAAATTCTACATATCGCCCTCTTCTAATAGATTGCCAATGTTTGTTTGATTCTCCAAATGGTAATTTGGAATTTTTTTCCATGAAATGGCTGTAAACAGGAGCGAAAAGATTTCCAATGGCTAATACAAATTGAGCTAAGTCTGATTTACTCATTCCTGTTGATTCTTCATTGAGGCGGTCGAAGAAAATTCCGCCAACTCCTCGCGTTTCATCCCTGTGAGGCAGAAAGAAATAATTATCAGCCCACTCCTTATATTTCGAATAAAAATCCTGGTTAAACTTATCGCAAACTTCCTTTAACTGAAGATGAAAATAGCGGGCATCCTCGCTGTCAACATAATGAGGCGTTAAATCAATTCCACCTCCAAACCAATACCTCCCATTTTCAGTTTCAAAATACCTCACATTCATGTGAATGATTGGAACAAACGGGTTATAGGGATGAAGAACAATTGAAACGCCGGTTGCGTAGTATTCATTTGCAGTCATTTCAAGAGCTTTTGCTGCAGCTGGCGAAAGAGTTCCACTGACTGCAGAGAAGTTTACTCCTCCTTTTTCAATAATTCTTCCATGATTTAAAACTCTCGATATTCCTCCTCCTCCTTGGTGGTGATACCATCTGTCTGTTCCAAAAACACCTTTTCCGTCAGCATCTTGCAGTTGATTTATGATAGACTGCTGAAGATTTAAAAAACTCTCTTCAATTTCTTCTTTATTCATAATCACTTAACCTAACAACCTTAAAATCATCAAGCCTTAAAACATTAACGTTTTTATTTTCAAGACCTCGATTTCCATCGGCAGGTGCAAATTGATAGCAGCTATTAAAACCGCATTCTAAGGGCATTTGCGCAAGACACGTGCGGAAGTCTTTGCCATACATCGCAAATTTCTTTGTGAAATAATAGGAGATATCGAAACCTTGGTATGAGTAAAATGTAGGCTCACCTTTAAAATCGTTGCGATAATTCTTCTGGAAACTCATTGATGAAGCTGAAGAAAAATCAGAATTTATAGCGGAAGCATAAGTAAAATGAAGAGCATTTAATAACTCATAATCTAAATTGTCAAATGAATTCCAATCGTTTAATCCAACTAATTGTAATCTGTGGTTTTCCTTTATTCTTTCAAGTTTGGTGCTTAAGTCAATCACTTTAACTTCATCAGTGCATAGGAAAACTATGATGTTTTGCTTTACGAAGTCAAGGCCTTTCATGTCGGCCCTGAAAACTGAAAGTTTTTGTTGAACTAATTGGGGTCTCAGTAAACTATCACCTTGATTCCAAGCATTTAGAAAAGACGTATTTAGCTTTTTGTCTTTGCTTAACTCTGAATCAATCAAAAAGAACTTAGCTCCCGGATATTTTTTCTTTAGAGCAGGAGGCAGCGACTCAACCTGATTTTCAGAACCCGGAGTTACTTTTATTACATTGGGAAAGCCATCAATGAGTGCATCACTCTGAGAAAATGGAGTAATGGCTGGAATATTTAATTCGCGCGCTTTCTCAGCAACACGTATAAATGCCGAACTGTATAAAGGACCAATAATTATATCCGACTTCTGGAATCCTTCATCATTGAGAACAGCGTTAACAGTTGCAGAATCGTTTTGAGTATCAAATACATGAATATTCATCGAAATCCCTTCTTTATTTAAGGAATCCATCGCCAGCTTAACGCCTCCGTAAAAGTCAAGCCCAATTCTAGATCTGGTATCGAGATTTTCACCCGGAGGGAGATAAAAAGGTAAAAGCAAACTTATGTTTACTTGCTGCTTTCTTTCATTTCTAGGGATAGGGTTACAACTTATTGTTTTGATGATTTCTTTGACTGTTTGATTTTCAGCAGAATCAACATTAGTTAAAGGCATTTTGGGCTGAACAGTTGGTCGAGGGTAGATAGTCAACTCCATTCCAGTTTTAATGCCATCTCTCGCCTGAGGGTTTAGGGTATAAATATCGTCAACAGTTACCCCATACATTTTAGCTATTCCAAAAACACTCTCTTTTTTCTTTACCGTATGTTTAAGAGCTCCCTTTAAACTAGGGTTAGGGGTAGAAGAAGTCTCTTTAGCAAATTCTTTGGGCTTTTCTGCTGGAACTCGAATACTCATGCCAGCTTTAAGACCTGAGGAAAGTTCAGGGTTAAGCCTGTTTAATTCTAACTCAGAAATAGTGTAGGTTTTGGTGATGTTATAGATGGTTCTACCTTTTTCAACAATGATATTTTTTACCCATGTGCCTTCGAATTGGTAGGCAGAGGTATCCGTTTGTGCATTTACAGAAAGTGCTCCAAATGCGAAGCAAATCAGTTGAAATGAAATCAGTAATATGGTTTTATTTATTCCCATTCGATAGTTGCAGGAGGTTTGGAGCTAATATCGTAAACAACGCGGTTTATTCCTTGAACCTTGTTTATTATATCATTGGAAATCTTACTTAGCAATGAAAATGATATATGTGAAAAGTCAGCTGTCATTCCATCTTGAGACGTAACTGCTCGCAAACAAATTACATGCTCGTAACTTCTTTCATCACCCATCACGCCCACGCTTTTAACAGGAAGAAAAATAGCCCCAGCTTGCCATATATCATTATATGCTCCACTTGATTTTAAGTGATTCATAAATATAGCATCTGCATCCTGAAGCATTTTAACCTTTTCATGGTTAATATCTCCTAAAATTCGAATAGCAAGACCAGGCCCAGGGAAGGGATGACGGTTCAATAAGTCTGATGGCAAGCCCAAAGCGTGACCAACCTTTCTAACTTCATCCTTAAATAATGATCTAAGTGGTTCCACTACCTTTAACTTCATTAACTCGGGCAAGCCTCCAACATTATGGTGAGATTTTATTGTCGCCGATGGTCCCTTGACAGAGACTGACTCAATAACATCTGGATAAATAGTTCCTTGGGCAAGCCATTCAACATCGGAGATCTTATGGGCTTCTTCCTCAAAAACATCGATAAAAGTTCTTCCAATAATTTTTCTTTTCTGCTCAGGGTCGCTGACGCCTTTAAGCTCGTGCAAGAATTTTTCGGCCGCATTCACTCCATGGACTTTCAAACCCATATCACGATAGTCATGAAGCACTTGCCTATATTCATCCTTGCGAAGCAAGCCATTATCTACAAAAATACAGTATAGGTTATCTTGAATTGCTTCATTTAAGAGCATAGCAGCTACTGAAGAATCAACCCCGCCGCTTAATCCAAGAACTACGCGTTCGTTGCCAATTTGATTCCTCAACTGCTCAATAGTACTTTCGATAAACGAAGCGGGAGTCCAATTACCCTGACATTCGCAGATGTCAAAAACAAAATTTGCCAGCAACGTCTTTCCATCTGTACTATGAGTTACTTCCGGGTGGAATTGAATTCCGAATATTTTATCTGATTCACTTTCAAAAGCAGCAACTCTAACATCTTCTGTAGAGGCTGTTAATGAGTAATTTGAGGGTATTTCAGTGATAGTATCTCCAAGCGACATCCAGACTTGAGAATTTTCAGGTATTCTTCTTAATAGTCTGCTTTCTTTTATTGTTTTGATGTGTGAACGACCGTATTCTCTTGTGCTTGATCTTCCTACTTGTCCACCAATAGTTTCAGCAATATACTGAGCACCGTAGCATATTCCAAGAATAGGTCTGCCTCCGGAAATAGATTTCAAATCAATCTCAGGCCTGCCCGGTTCTTTCACTGAAAATGGACTTCCTGAAAGGATAATGCCTTTTATGTCTTCACCTATATTTGGTAAATGATTGAATGGATGAATTTCACAATAAACATTTAATTCCCTCACTCTTCGGGCAATGAGTTGGGTATACTGAGATCCGAAATCTAAAATCAGAATGGTTTCTTGCATGCGCAAATATAGAACCTTGATACGATTCAAGCTTTTATATTCATTCAAAATTCGTTGACAGTTACTTTTTTATAACAATTCAAAATAATTTCATTTTTATGGGATGGTATTTTGAATGTAAAAGGTAAATTCGCAGTCCCCCAGATTTAATATCATGAAGCATTTATACATTGTTTTTCTTTTAGCCCTTACTTTTCCAAGCTTTTCACAGGTTAATACTTGTTTTGAGATTGAAAGTATTCTTGTTGATGCTTGTGCTCCAACGAATCAAGAAGGGCTCAATGAGATGGTTAGGTTCAAAGTTGGACCGAATCCACTTAATGCAAATGATCTGAGCGTTGTTTGGGCAACCACAGCTAATTCTTGGGATGGAGTATGCCAATCAAATCAAACTTCAGCAATTGTTGCCGAACTGAATTCAACTATCCAATCATGTGGTATTCTTCTTCAACCACAGAATTTTATTTTACCTGCTAACAGCAATGTTCTTCTTGTTTCAAGTCAGCAAATGGATCCTTCATCAAATTCGTTCGCTGGTTTAAGTGACACCTTATATATTATCTTTCATTGTGCAGCAAATGCAACTGGAAATTTTGCAAACTATAATTCTTCCGGAGGCTTGAGAACATTGTCAATGAGCTTCAGTGCACCAGCTGCTTGCTCAGATGTTGTTTCGTACGACCGAGGTAATTTAGTTACTTCATCGGGAACTCCAGGAAGTGAGAATGGAGCAACGGTTAATTTTAGTCCTGACGGAACGCCCGAATATTTGAACTTTGGTTGTGTCGCTCCTTTTGTCCCACTTTCTGCGGATTGGGATGCCCCAGCAAATGTTTGCGTGTCATCTGCTCCAATTGAGCTAAATGATTTGGTAACAGGAGTTATTGGTGGATCTTGGTCTGGAGAGGGTGTAAGTGGCTCTTTATTTAACCCTGCTGGTTTGAGTGGTACTATTGAAATTACCTACTCAGTTGTTCTTGGCACCTGTAATGCAGAAGTAACAGAATCAATTGAAATTATAACAAGTGGTGATGCATCATGGACCAATCCAGGTGAACTTTGTGCAACTGCTTCAGCTATTGATTTGTCAGATTTTGTAACAGGTGATGCAGGTGGTGTGTTTGCTGGAGACGGCGTTACTGGCAATACATTTAGTCCATTGGGCTTGAATGGCTCAATTGACATTACATACAGTGTTGGCGATGGCAATTGTATTGCAGTTCAGCTGCAATCAATTTTAGTTACAGCTGGTCCGGACGCAAGTTGGAATTTTCCAGTTAATACTATTTGTTCTGAAACAGGGGAGATTGTACTGGATGATCTGGTAACAGGAACAGTTGGAGGAGTTTGGAGTGGTGACGGTGTTACGGGTAACGTTTTTAATCCGCTTGGTTTAGAAGGTGATGTAACGGTTGTTTATGAAGTAACAGAAGGGGAGTGCTTTTCTTCGGTTTCAAATACAGTTTTAATTATTGATAGCCCGTCTGCTGCATGGACTCTTCCTATTTTTATCTGCTCTTCTGCAGGAGAATATCCTCTTGATGATTTAGTTACAGGCACCGTAGGAGGTACTTGGAGCGGTGATAATGTCACTGGAAGTACATTTAACTCAAATGGAGAATCTGGAAGTTTTTCCATTACATATTCTGTAGGTTCTCCTGGTTGTTTTGATGAATTTAATCAAATTCTTGTTGTGATACCCGCTGGTCCTTCTCCTGCTATAATTGGCGATAGAAGATATTGTGAAGGAGGAGAATTACCAACATTAACATCCTCCGGAGGAGAAAACTCAACTTGGTATTCGGATGAGGCACTAACAACAGTAGTTTTTTCTGGAGAAACATATCAACCAGCAAATGATAATGTTACCACATTCTATGTTACTTCGGGGAATGAGGATTGCCAAAGTGATCCGATTGCTGTAAGCTTAGACTTGGAACTTCGTATTGACTTAGCTTTAAGTGTTGACGGATCACCTCAAATATGTGATGGCCAATCTTTAACACTCTCAGCTGCAACAGACGGATTATTAAGTTGGTCAACGGGTGAAAATAGTCCTCAAATTACAATTTCTGAAGCAGGTACTTATTTAGCTACAAGCGCTGGTTTTTGCAATTCTGCGACTGATTCAATAACTATCACCGATGCAAGCATTCTTGTTACGCTAGAAATTTCTACGAGCTCAGGACCTGCTACTTTAGTTGTTGATGTTGTCACTACCACAGAAGGTGGGGAAGACTGTATATACCTTTTAAACGGAGTGGAAACAACGCTATCTGCAGGTAATACATTAAGTCTCGAAAATGAAGGAATCTATCTTCTTACCTATCAGTGCACAAATTCAGCGGGATGCATTGCTGAGGTTTCAAGGCAAATAGATGTTTTTAGTGGTGTTGTTAAGCTTGATTTCCCGAACAGTTTTACACCAAATGGTGATGGCTTCAATGATAATTTCCTTGCCCAAACATCGGCACTAACTGAGTTGGAAATAGTCATTTTTAACAGATGGGGTCAGCAGGTTGCTCAATTCTCAGGTCTCTCCAATAGCTGGAATGGAAGTAGTAATAGCGGCGATGTTCCTGACGGAGTATATTTCTATATTGCTAAAGCTTTAGATATCTATGGCAATGATGTTGAAAGACAAGGGTCCGTCACTCTTATAAGGCAGTAATATGAATTCCTAGTAAGATTTCAGAAGAATTTGTTACAACTGTAATTACTATGTTGGCGTAAAGGCTTTCAACAATATAAGTTGAATGATATAAATTTTACACCACCATGATTATTGAACAACTTGTTTGGACGGCCGAAAAAGGCATGACCAAATTAAAAGCATCTGGTAAGGACAGCTTTAATCCACAATTAGTTTTAGTTTTTGGAGCAGGATTCTTGATTTCAGACGAAAGTCGTATTCAGGAAATAGTCAGTTTGTTTCCCAATGCTCAATTAATTGGTTGTAGCACTTCTGGAGAAATTGCCGGTAATGCTGTTTTCGATAACAGCCTTGTTATTTCTGCCCTCCAATTCGAAAAGACAGAATTAAAGTTTGTTGAAACTCATTTGGATGATACAACCCAATCTTACGAGGCAGCGAAGAAATTGGTATCTGACCTTTCTTTAAATGGCTTGAAGCATCTATTCGTTTTATCTGATGGACTTTTAGTTAATGGAACAGAATTAGTATCTGGCTTGAGAGATATGTTGCCTTCAAATGTTCATGTAACCGGCGGCTTAGCTGGTGATGGTGCATCTTTTGAAAAAACTTACGTCCTCAATAATAGCTCAGCAGAATCAAACCGAATCATTGGAATTGGTTTTTATGGTGAAAATCTAAAAGTTGGTTTTGGCTCCTTTGGAGGATGGGATAGTTTTGGAATAGAAAGAAGAGTAACTAAAAGCATCGGCAATGTTTTGTATGAGATTGATGACAAGCCAGCTTTATCGCTTTATAAGTCATTTTTAGGAGATAAGGCAGATGAGTTACCTGCTTCCGGATTGTTGTTTCCATTAAGTATAAGAACTCAAGCGGATTCGCTTTCCGTAGTGCGGACAATACTTGCTATTAACGAACAAGATCAAAGTATAACCTTTGCTGGAGATTTACCAGAAGGTGCCTATGTGAAACTAATGAAAGCCAATGTGGATAGGTTAATAAGTGGAGCTGAAAAAGCTGCTATGAATTGCTTATTAAATGCAGATAATCATAATCCTGAGTTTGCAATTCTTATTTCCTGCGTCGGAAGGAAGCTAGTATTAAAGCAGATGGTAGAAGAAGAGGTTGAAGCAGCAAACCATATTTTGGGGAAAAATACAATTCAATCAGGCTTCTATTCATATGGAGAAATTAGCCCGTTTTCATCAGAAAGTAAATGCGAGCTCCATAATCAAACGATGACCATAACTACATTTAAAGAAGTGTAATATGGAGAATTTACACCGTTTACTAAAGAGGCAGGTGAGCAAGTATTTGGGGGAAGATTTTAATGATTCACCTGAAATGATAAGTTTTTTAACCTCTATTTCTGAAGCCTATAAAGGTTTCAATTCTGATTTTGAACAATTAGAAAGAACTCTTGAAATAAGCTCTAATGAGTTATACAAGACAAATGAAAGCCTAAATCATTTGAATTCAGATTTGGAGCAAAAAGTGCAAAGCCGAACAACTGAACTAGAGAAAGCAAATCAGGTACTTTTGGCAGCTACTGCAGCAAAGGAGGAGCAAAGCACTCAGCAGGCAAAAACAGAAGAATTGCTGAAAGCTTCTAATGACTCCATAAACCAACTAATTCTTTGTGAAGACATCTTTAAGTCTTTTTCAGATGTATTTCAGAATGTGGCCTCAGCTGGTCAATTGGATGACATAATTCTGATTAATAATATCGGCTTCAAGTCTTCGACTGGAAATTTCAAAATAATTGGTCAAATATCAAATAATGAGAAAGTCAATACTGAGCTATATGCAAGACTGGATAAAACTTTAAATGAGTTTTTCAAAAAAACGTTTAAAATATTAATCAAAAACGAGCCTGTTTTCTTAAGGCAACTTGAAGAAGCCGCAGGAATTGATGCTTCAATAAGCAACAAAAGAATGTTCAGAAACCTACTTTGTCCAGTAATTATACAAGGTAAAATTCACAGTATATTAGTCTTCAACAGCAATGAGGCTAGGTCATGGACAACACTTGAAAAAAGTATACTATCACGTCTCGCAGATTCTGCTGGAAATTTAATACATAGAAAAGAATTGGAACGAAGTATTCAAAAACAGCAAGAAGCAATTCTTGAAGCCCAGCAGTTTTCAAATATTGGCACTTTTGAGATTGATTTCATTGAACAAGAATCTCATTTTACCAAACAAGCTTCACAACTTCTCAATTTGAGCGCAGAAGAGCTAGTTTATGATGAAGAATTAATAAAAAGAATCAGAAAGAATGTCGTGAAGGGCGATCTGTCTATGATTGATTCCGCCTGGGATAATGCAATTAAAACAAAGTCAGATGTACGTCTTGACTTTCGTTTATATAATCAAGAAAAGGAAATAATATATGTTAACTGGAACCTTAAACCCGAATTTTCTAAATCAGGAAAGGTGCTGAGAGTAAGAGGTACTCTGCAAGACATTACTGAGAGAGTTTTGATTGAGCAAAAAGCGAAAACGGCTCAGCTCATTATTGAAAATAGTCCTTCAATTTTGTTTAGATGGAAAGTCGAAGAAAACTGGCCTGTTGAATATGTTTCGTCTAATGTTTTACAGTTTGGTTATAATCAAGAAGACTTTCTCAATGGTGTAGTCAAATATGCAGATTTAATTCATCCTGAAGACTATCCATTTATTCTTAAGGAAATAAAGGAAAATAAAGAAAGTGGTAACCGAACATATCAACAAGTTTATAGAATTTATAATAAGAAAGGTGAAATTAGGTGGGTCGAAGATCAAACACTTACAGAATTAGATTTTAAAGGAAACGATATATATCACCAAGGAATCATAACAGACGTAACAGATAAAGTGAATGCTCGGATTGCTTTAGAGGAAAGTGAAACTAGGTTCAGGAATTTAGTTCAAAACTCCTCAGATATTATAACCATACTCAATCCAACAGCTGAAGTCCTTTATGAGAGCCCCGCATTTTACAGAGCATTCGGGTTTAAAGAGAATGAGATTGTAGGTAAATCCGCTTTTGACTTTATTCATGCAGAAGATATTGAATCTGTTAAAAATGCTTTCACGAAATTGATTCTTGATGCTAGCTCCTCCATTTCTGTAACATTTAGGTTTCGGAAAAAAGACGGTAATTACATTTACCTTGAAGCAATCGGAAATAACTTGCTGGATGCTCCAGGTATAAATGGAATTGTTATTAATTCAAGAGATGTATCAGAGCGTTTTGAAAGTGAAACTCAGCTCAAAGCATATGCTTCTTCATTAGAAAAAATTAACAAGGAGCTTGATCAGTTTGCCTATATAGTTTCGCACGATTTAAAAGCACCGCTGAGAGCAATTAATAATCTTGCCGAATGGATTGCTGAAGATCTTGAAACCATGATGGATGATGGCACCAAGAAAAATATTTCCCTTCTCAAAGGGCGAATTGGAAGGATGGAAGCCCTTATTAATGGCATTCTTCAATATTCTCGAGCAGGTAGGCTCAAAGCTGAGATTATACCAATTCCAATGAACGATTTTGTATCAGATATTATAAGTAACCTTTCTCCACCTGAGAATTTCGTAGTTCAGATTCAAGAGAATATGCCAACAGTAGAAGCCGAAAAAGTTGCTTTAGACCAAGTGTTTTCTAACTTTATCAGTAATGCTATAAAGTATAATTCAAATGAAAACCCAATTATCAATATTGGGTATGAAGACAAAGGTCTGTTGCATTGCTTCTTTGTTGAGGATAATGGTCCAGGAATTAGTTCGGATTTTCACGAAAAAGTTTTTGCTATTTTCCAAACATTGCAAGCAAGAGATTCTATTGAAAGTACAGGGGTCGGGCTTGCAATTGTGAAAAAAATTGTGGAAGAAAAAGGAGGTAACGTATGGCTGGAAAGCGAAGAAGGCCATGGAGCAAAATTTATTTTTACGTTTCCTAAGTTGACATCCTATTGTGAGAAAACACTTGAAAATTGAATTAAAGTCTGAGAAATCATAAATAAATTTACCACACAAATAAATTAAATAACTATGGCTGAGAAAACTATAAATATCCTTCTAGTTGAAGATGATGAAGTAGATGTAATGAACGTGAAAAGGGCATTTCAGAAAAACAATCTAACGAATCCGATTTACCATGCAGGAAATGG
Source organism: Bacteroidia bacterium (assembly GCA_040882555.1). Taxonomy (GTDB): domain Bacteria; phylum Bacteroidota; class Bacteroidia; order M30B66; family M30B66; genus M30B66. Next base: position 19,777 of record JBBEBC010000076.1, on the reverse strand, counting down.
ATTAGAAGCTCTTAAGATTTTAAGAGGGGAAAGCGATCAAGTAGTCCCTTTTCCGAGAATCATTTTATTGGACTTAAATATGCCTAAAATGGGCGGAATTGAGTTTTTACATGAGTTAAGAAAAGATGAAAAACTTAAGAATTTGAGTGTTTTCGTTATGACCACTTCGAATGAAGATAAAGATAAAGTGGATGCTTATAATTTGAATGTTGCAGGATACATTTTAAAGCCACTTTCTATGGAAAGTTTTGTTAGTGCGGTTTCAATACTAAAGAACTACTGGACTTTGTGTGAATATCCAATATAAACTGCAACTTAAGGCAACGTATTTCGTATAGGCAAACGATATATTAAATCGATTCGATATATCGCATACAAAAAAACGCCACATGCAAGAATCTACCACGAGAATATTTTTAGTAGACGATGATGACATCGATGCAATGTCATTCGAAAGAGCTCTAATGAAGTCAGGGCTTAACTACACGTTTACTCATTCTACAAATGCAAAGGATGCACTCGAGCAAATTAAATCAGAAGACTTCGACTGTGTTTTCCTAGACTACCAGCTCCCAGGTGTAGACGGTCTCGCTCTGTTGAAGAAGATGCGAGAGCTAGGAGTTACATCACCGATCGCAGTAATGACATCTCAAGGAGATGAAAAAATTGCAGTCGAGATGATGAAGGCTGGTGCTTTTGACTATTTTCCTAAAGCAGAAGTTAATGCTGAAAATATTCGTAAAGTTGTAAATACTGGTCTACGCCTCAATGAAGTTCAAAGGCAGAAAGATCTTGCTGAAAAACAACTCCAAGAGAATAATGATAAGCTAAATACTATCCTGGAAAGTACGAGGGCACTAATATTTTCACTTGATAGTAAGCTCAATTACACTGCATTTAATACTGTTTTCAAATCAACTATTGAGAAGCTTTACAAAAATACTCCCGAATTAAATAAGCCGTTTTTGGCTGATGTTTCTCTCGAGAAAGACAAGAATCTTTTTCAAGAGTGTATTAGCAAGTGTTTAAAGGGAGAACATCAAATTATAACTGAAGAACTTGGCGATCCTGATAATGGATCGGTTTTTTATGATCTTAATTTCAATTCCATTATCGACGAAAAAGGCCGAGTAAATGGAGTTGCAGTTTATGGTCAAGATATTACAGTTAGAAAACAGGCAGAAAGAGAAATCCTTGAAGCGAAATTTGAAGCTGAAAGAGTGGCAAAAGCTAAAAGCGAGTTCCTTTCTAATATGAGTCATGAAATTAGAACTCCAATGAATGCTATCATTGGTTTGTCTGAATTATTACTAAAAGAAAAACTCACTGACAAGCAACACGAAAATATGAGGTCGATTAAGTATTCGGCCGATAACCTGCTTGTTATTATCAACGATATTCTTGACTTTTCTAAAATTGAAAGTGGTAAAGTCGAATTCGAAGAAGTGAATTTCGATCTTTTTCAGAAGGTTCAGGAAATTAAAAAGACGTTTATCTTCAAGGCTGAAGAAAAGAGTATTGGATTAAAGTTTAGGGTGGATGAAAAAATCCCTCAATTCCTAAAAGGAGACCCTTTTAGATTAAACCAGATTTTACTTAACCTTCTTAGTAATGCTGTGAAGTTTACAAATAATGGAATAGTTTCATTGCTCGTAAAACTTGTAGAAGAACGAGAAGATGATGTAGTACTTCAATTTGATGTTGTAGATACTGGAATCGGAATACCAAAGGATAAATTAGCTTCTGTATTTGAAAGTTATACCCAAGCTTATACCGATATAACTAGAAGATTTGGTGGCACTGGGTTGGGCCTTGCAATTACAAGACAGCTTGTTACGATGCAGCAAGGAGAGATTTCACTCGATTCGGAACCTGGAAAAGGAACAACCTTTACTGTAAAGCTTGCCTTTAAAAAGGGTGTTACAGAAGAATTTGGTTCTCCTGATGAGGTAATTGCTGATCTACTCGAAAAGAGAGATTTTGGTGGAATGCCTGTTCTATTGGTAGAGGATAATGTAATGAATCAGTTTGTTGCTAATCAGGTGCTGGAGCTTTGGAATATTAAAGCAGATTTTGCAATGAATGGTCTTGAAGCAACAGATATGCTCAAAGAAAAAGATTACGCTTTAGTACTTATGGATTTGCAAATGCCTGTGATGAGCGGGTACGAAGCCACTGAATTTATTAGAGATAAAACAAATCGATTGAGGAATCCGGATATTCCAATTATCGCATTAACGGCGGATGCTTTCCCTGAAACTAAAAAGAAAGTTATGGAGTCTGGAATGAATGATTTCGTTACTAAGCCGCTTGAGCAAACTGAATTATATAACAGAATCAAGCAGCATGCTCTTAAAACTGTGAAAGCTTAAGATTGTTATTTCTCTTTGTCGGATATTGGCGAAGTGAATAATTATAATAAAATCCAACTTAGGTTACCGAATGCGAATGATTTTGACCTGATGGTCGACATAGAGCTCAATCCTGAGAATAGAAATTATACAAGTTTAGAAATGCCCGATCTCAATGAGATAAGGGCATTTTTAGTTTCTGTTCATGACCTTCGTAAGCATGAGCAAATTCGCTTTGTAATTGAGTGTAATTCTGAAGGAGTTGGTTTTATCGATCTATACGATACTTCCTTTTTGTTGAACCAAGCATATGTTGGAATCTTAATAAAATCAAAGTTTAGAAGCCTAGGTATTGGATCTGCTGCTTTAACTAAGTTAAAAGTTGTAGCATCTACTTACGGCTTAAAACGCTTGAATGCAATTGTGAAAACTGATAACATAAATAGCATCAATTTTTTCCATAAAAACGGATTTAAGCAAGAAGAAACTTTAGAAAACGAAATTCAATTCACTTTCCTTCAGGATTAATAAGCCTTTTATTGGGGTAAAACCGCAAAGAGATATATTTGTAAAAAAATCAAGTGAGGTTTCTGGCAATTTGTGCGGCGATTTTATCCATAGCTCTCTTTAGCGTCTATTGTACTAAAGGGAAAGCCTCATTAAATTCAACAGATACCTATTTGAATTTGCACGACAGCGTTCAATATGTCGGTATGCAAACCTGTATGCAATGCCATTCAGGAATTCATTCTACATTTATCCAAACAGGCATGGGTAAGTCGCTCGCTAGAGCAAGTAAGAAGAAAAGTGCAGGAAACTACAACCATGCAAAAGCAGTTTTTGATACGGCAAGCGGATATTCTTATTTGCCTTTCTGGCAAGGCGATTCACTCATCATAAAAGAATTTAGAATTCAAGAAGGAGATACGATATTTCAAAGAAACGAAATCGTATCCTATATCATTGGTTCGGGGCAGCACACCAACTCTCATTTGTTGCAAAATAATGGATACCTCTATCAGGCTCCATTAACCTATTACACCCAAGAAGGAAAGTGGGATTTGCCTCCAGGATTTGAAGCAGGTGCAAACTCTAGATTTAATAGAATTCTCGGGCTAGAATGTATTTCTTGCCATAATGCATACCCGAAGTTTATTGAAGGCTCTGAGAATAAATATCAGGAAATTCCTCAAGGAATAGATTGTGAACGCTGTCACGGTCCCGGAGAAATACATGTTCGTGAAAAGCAAAATGGAATCTTAATCGACACTTCTAAATACATAGATTATTCAATTGTTAACCCAGCAAAGCTTAGCATTGACAAGCAATTCGATCTATGCCAGAGATGTCATTTGCAAGGCAACGCAGTATTGGTTAATAACCATAGCTTCTTCGATTTCAAACCAGGGATGAATCTCAGTGAGGTGATGGAAGTATATCTGCCTAGATATACCGATAGCAAAGAGAAATTCATCATGGCTTCGCATGCCGACAGACTTCAACAAAGTGCCTGTTTTATTCAAATGGCAAAAAATCAGGATGGCAAGGATGAATTGCGGCCATATAAAGGAGCTTTGACTTGCGTTACGTGTCATAATCCGCATGTTAGTGTGAAGGATACGGACCCGAATATCTTCGTTAATACATGTAAAAACTGTCACACAAAACAGAGCGTGAATGAGTGTTCAGAGGGCCCGAAAATTAGAGAGAAGGAGTTGGATAATTGCGTTTCTTGTCATTTGCCGGTTAGCAGTTCAATAGACATTCCGCACGTTACAGTGCATGATCATTATATCCGTAAGAATGCTGCGATCTCCAGCTCTGAAACCAATGAAATTAGAGAGTTTTTAGGTTTGAAGTGTATAAATAATGAAAATGGTTCAAGTCATAATTTGGCAAAAGCCTATTTGCAGCAGTTTGAAAAGTTTGATAGTACTAAGCCTTATTTCCTTGATAGTGCTGAAGTATATTTGAAAAAGATAGGAGGAATTGAGGAAGACTCTCTTTTTAGTGATTGGATTCAACTCTATTATTTAAGAGGTGATTTTAAAAAAGTTACTCAAAAAGCTAGCTCATTTGGTCATTCGCGTCTCGCATTCTTTACCTTATTAAAAAAGGAGTATTCCAATTCGGACGCTTGGACAGCTTATCGCATTGCGGAATCATTTTCAAATTCGGGGGAAGATAAAATTGCGTTTCTCTATTATAGCATTGCTCATAAATTAGCTCCCTATTATTTTGAATTCACAAATAAGTATGGAAATTCGGCACTTCTTAATAAGCAGGTTGAATTGGCTGAGAAAATCTTTCTTTATCTAACGAGAGAAAACCCTGATTTCGTATCGGGTTGGTCTAATTTGGGCTATATCAAACTGCTGAAGGCTGATTATCGTTCGGCTATTCGTTATTCAAATAAAGCCTTGCAACTAGATTATACTTATATGCCTGCAAGAATGAACAAGGCTGGTGGCTTCTTTGGCCTCAACCAAAGCGATTCTATTCGAGTTGAGCTACTAACTATTTTGGCTATTGAGCCTAATAATATGAGGGCAAGACAAGCCCTTGAGCAATTATAAGTGCAAAGGTTTTATGGCTAAAAGGAGAAAAAAGACCACAGGTAAAGGGAAAAGGAAGTCAGGAATGAAACTATTTCTTGCAATTCTTGGTCTGCTTACTATTTCTCTCGCACTCTCATTTGCATGGTTTTATGAAAGAGCTTTTGGCGAGAATTTAAACTTAAATGGAAAAAAGTCAGAGTTTGTCTACATAAAAACAGATGCGGATTTTAATGATGTAGTAAACGCGCTTACGGAATCGGGTTGGTTAGAAAATCAAGCCTCATTTGTTTGGATGGCTGAGTTCATGAAGTATGATAAAAAGATACTACCTGGACGTTACAGACTTAAAAATGGCATGTCGAATAGAGAGATAGTCTCTTTGCTCAGATCAGGCAAACAAGAACCGCTCAATCTTACATTGAGAGCTATCCGCACCAAAGAGCAATTGGCAGGTAAAGTGGGTAGAGTTCTGGAGGCAGACTCTCTCGATTTGATTGAATTATTCAATGATTCAGAGTATATGGCAAAGTTTGGCTTGAACGATAAAACAGCCCTTTGTTTGTTTATGCCTGACACGTATGAATTTTACTGGAATACCAGTGCTGAGACTTTTATTGAAAGGATGGCCTCTCAATACGACAACTATTGGTCGGAAGAGAATCTGCAAAAAGCCAAGAATGTAGGGTTAAAAAAAACCGAAGTTCAGATAATTGCATCCATTGTTGTTCAAGAGTCTAATCAAAGAGATGAGTGGCCTATTATTGCAGGTGTGTATATCAATAGATTTAGAATTGGAATGGCTCTTCAGGCAGATCCTACAGTGAAGTTTGCCTTGGGTGATTTTGATTTAAGGCGGATTCGTTCAATTCACACTTCTGTTGAATCGCCATATAATACGTATAAATACAAAGGTTTGCCACCAGGGCCAATTTATATGACGGGAAAGCAGAGTATGGATGCAGTTTTGAATTATCAGTCTCATAATTACCTTTACTTTTGCGCTCGACCCGATCGTTCAGGATATCATTCATTTTCGAAATCATTTTCTGAACATCAAAGGGTTGCAAGGCAATATCATAGAAGTTTAAATCAAAGAGGTCTTTAAAGAAATAATCATATGACGAAAATTAAGTTTGGTACTGATGGTTGGAGAGCAATCATTGCAAAGGAATTTACAGTAGAAAATGTTGCAAGAGTTGCGGAAGCTACAGCAAAATGGCTTAAAAGCCAAGAAGCAAGCCCGTCTGTAGTGGTTGGACATGACTGTCGCTTTGCTGGTGAATTATTCGCCGAGACTACCACTGCAGCATTGATATTACAAGGTGTAAAAGTGTACTTAGCGAAGGGCTTTGTTTCTACTCCGATGGTTAGTATGGGGGCGATCTCATACAAAGCTAGTTTGGGCGTTGTTATAACAGCTAGTCACAATCCTCCTGATTATAATGGCTTTAAGTTGAAAGGCTCGTATGGAGGACCTTTGTTACCAGATAAGATTGAAGAGATTGAAAACATTATTCCTGATGTTGCAGATCAAGCATATACCAAAGTTGATTTGAAAAAAGCTGAAGCTGATGGATTACTTGTGTATGTTGATCTTGAAGATGACTATTGCAAGAGGGTAGAAGAAAGTTTTGATTTGGATGCGATCCGAAATTCAAACCTTGAATTTGCTTATGATGCTATGTTTGGCGCTGGTCAGAATGTAATTCGAAGACTATTGCCCGATACCACACTTTTGCATTGCGATTATAATCCTTCATTTGAAGGACAAGCTCCAGAGCCAATTGCAAAGAACCTTACCGAATTTTCTGAAATGATAAAAATTTCTGGAGATATTGATTGTGGTTTAGCAACCGATGGTGATGCCGACAGAATTGGTTTGTTTGATAATGAAGGGAAATTTGTCGATTCACACCACATCATTTTATTGCTTGTTCATTATTTGAAGAAGTATAAAGGAATGGATGGCAAAGTTTGCACTGCATTCTCATCAACCGTTAAGGTTAAAACCATTTGCGATCATTACGGATTAGAGTTAGATGTAGTGAAGATTGGCTTTAAATACATTGCGGGGATTATGATTACCGACGATGTTTTATTAGGAGGGGAAGAGTCTGGCGGAATTGCAATTAAAGGTCACATTCCAGAACGTGATGGGATTTGGATGGGATTAGTTATCTGGGAATTTATGGCTAAATCAGGAAAGACTCTTCAAGAACTTATTGATGAAGTTTATGAAATTACTGGAGCCTTTAGCGTTGATAGAAATGATCTCCACTTGGCAGAATCAGAAAAGCAGAGAGTGATTAACCTGTGCAAGACTGGTGAAGTGAAGAGTATTGGAAGCCGTCCGGTTATTAGGGTGGAAGATATGGACGGGTTTAAGTTCTTCGTTACCGAAAACGAATGGTTAATGGTTAGACCTTCTGGAACAGAACCTTTATTAAGAGTGTATGCTGAAGCTCCTACTCATGAAGGAGTTATGAAACTTATTGGTGATGCAAGAGCACAATTCGGAATTTAACCTCCGAAAAGGCAATAAAAAACCCCGATGATTATCGGGGTTTTTTTGTTTGTTGAAGAATGAAGATTAATAAACCTTCTCCTTAATTCTTGCTTTCTTGCCTTTCAATTCTCTGATGTAGAAAATTCTGGCACGGCGAACAACACCTCTCTTATTTACATCGATTTTATCGATAAAAGGAGAGTTGTCAGGAAAAATACGCTCAACACCTAGTCCGTTTGATATTTTGCGAACAGTGAATGTGCTTGTAACACCTTCACCACGACGCTGAATAACAACACCTTGGTACTGTTGAATACGTTCTTTTTCGCCTTCGCGAATTTTATAATGTACGGTAACTGTATCTCCAGCTTTAAAAGCAGGTAGTTCACGTTTTTCTGTAAGCTGATGAGCTATTGTTGATAGAAAGTCCATAATTTGGTAAGACTTGATTGTTCAAAAAAGGAGTGCAATATTAGGGAATCTTTTGATTCATTCGACGTATTAAATCAAAAAAATCAATCTTCATTTAATAAATCGGGACGTCTTTCTTTGGTTCGCTTCAAAGATTGTTCATGTCGCCACTGTTCAATTTTACCGGAATGCCCACTAAGCAAGACATCTGGCACCTTCCAGCCTCGGTATTCAGCTGGTCTTGTAAATACTGGAGGGGCAAGTAAATCATCTTGAAAGGAATCTGTTAAGGCGGAAGTTTCATCATTCAAAACACCAGGAAGTAGCCTTATAACTGAATCAGCAATAACCGCTGCAGCTAATTCTCCACCAGACAAAACATAATCTCCAATTGAAATCTCTCTGGTAACAACATGCTGCCTGAGCCGGTCGTCAACACCTTTGTAATGTCCACATAAAATAGCTATTCTCTTTTGTGTGGACAGTTGATTTGCAGCTCTTTGATTGAACCTTTCGCCATCAGGAGTCATGTAAATAACTTCCTCCAAGGGAGCTTCTTCAGAAATTTTTTCAAGGCAACGCATAATCGGATCAATCATCATAACCATACCCGCACCTCCGCCGAAGGCATAATCATCAACACTCTTATATTTATCTGAAGAGTAATCTCTAATGTTATGGATAACGAGCTTCACAAGTCCTTTATCCTGAGCTCTTTTGAGTATAGAATGATTAAATGGACTTGTAAGTAAATCGGGTACTACCGTGAGAATATGCATCTCCATTTGGCAAAAGTAATGCATTTCAGCAGCAGCTTTCCTTACCTTGCGCAACAATAACACGAAAGCATACTATTTTTGCATCACGAAATACTTAATTTATGAGTGAATCAAGGAAATTTTGGTCAATAGAAGATATTTTGGCCATTTACAAAAAGCCACTTCTTGAACTTGTAGTTGAAGCTGCAAATGTTCACAGAGAGCATCATACAGGGTCAGAAGTTCAGGTGAGTTCACTTATCTCAATTAAAACTGGCGGTTGCCCTGAAGATTGTGGCTATTGCCCACAGGCAGCAAGATACCATACAGATATAAACACTCATAAACTGATGCAAGTTGATGAGGTGATGCAACATGCTCAAAAGGCAAAAGATGGAGGAGCTTCTCGTGTTTGCATGGGAGCAGCGTGGCGCGAAGTGAGAGATAATCGTGATTTCGATCGAGTAATAGAAATGGTTCAGTCTGTTAATGAAATGGGACTTGAGGTTTGTTGTACCCTTGGTATGCTCAATGAACATCAGGCGAAGCGCCTAGCCGACGCGGGTCTTTATGCCTACAATCACAATATTGACACTTCAGAAGAAAATTACAGCAATATCATTTCCACGCGTGTTTATGGCGATAGACTCAAGACCATCGAGAATGTAAGAAATGCTAATATCACGGTATGTTCAGGAGGTATTATTGGTTTGGGTGAAACAGAAGAGGATAGATGCGCTATGCTTCAAACCCTTGTTAATTTGCCTGTTCCACCTGAATCTGTTCCAATTAATGCACTTGTGGCAGTTGAAGGTACTCCACTTGCAGGTCAGAAACCTGTTCCAGTTTGGGATATGGTTAGAATGGTTGCTACAGCTAGAATAGTGCTTCCAAATACTGTTGTTAGACTTTCGGCTGGTCGCCAGCAAATGTCTTTAGAAGGGCAAGCACTCTGCTTTCTCGCAGGAGCAAATTCAATTTTTGCGGGTGAGAAACTTCTTACAACACCAAATCCTGAATTTGACGATGATATGGAGATGTTCCGTATCTTGGGCTTAACACCTCGCGAGCCGTTTAAGGATAAGAAAGCATCTGAAGCCAGAGAGCTCGTGGGGTAACATAACCACCCTCTCCCTATGAGAGTTCTCGCTGTATTTCTTTTTTCAATTTTTCTTCAACTGGAAGCTTTTGGTCAGGTAAACCCTGTTTACGAAGATCCATTCAATGTTATATCTACAGAAAATGAAGATGTGGCAGATGCGATGACTTTAATGCGGTATGGTGATTTTGATGGATCAATTCAATTACTTAAAAAGTTAAAGAAGACAGAAGCTAGATCCTACGAAGTTTATTATTTAATGGGTATAGCTAGCAAAATGAAGGGAGATATTTCTGGAGCAATAGATAATTTAACTAGTGCTACGCACGAAGATGCCTTTTTTCTTCCGGCCTTCTTTGAAAGAGGGAACTGTCACTTACTCAAAGAAAACTATAAGCAGGCTGTTTTTGATTATGATAGATCAATATTGATTGATTCTGCATTTGTTCCAGCCTATAACAACAGAGCCTTTGCTAGAATTATGAATTATGGCGAACAAAATAACCCAGTTTATCAGCTTCGATTTGCCAGGGAAGATTTGTTAAAAGCCATGCAGATTTCTGCTAATAGGGGAGAAGACAAGCGTTTCGAAACCTATTTCAATATTGGATTGATAGAATTGTTTCAGTCAGAATATGCAATGGCTGCATCTTCATTTGATACTGCAATTTCTGTTAATAGTAATATCTCTAAGTCCTATTATTTTAGAGGGGCGGCTAGGTTTCTTAATCGCGACTACGAAATTGCTGCAAACGATTTTATCCTGGCAGAACAGTTGGGTTTTATACATCCGAACACACCTGAATTTTTGCGCGTTATTGATCTCATAGAAAAGCATAAAGCTAAATTGAAAGAAGGAGATGAGTAGAGCAGAATTCCCTAGAAAATTGCTGCAACAACTGGAGTCACTGAATCACAATCATTTGATGCGTGAATTGAGTTTGCCTCAAGGAGGAGTCGACTTTTACTCGAACAATTACCTTGGTTTAGCCTCTTCAGTAACAGAATCAAAATATGCTTATAGTGGCTCGGGAGGTTCTCGTTTGATTTCTGGGAATTATGAAGCGATTGAAGAGTTGGAGATGTTTCTTGCATCATTTCATTATGCAGAAGCTGCCCTTATTTTTCCAAGTGCCTATCAAGCTAACATTGGTCTTTTTAGAGTTTTGGCGGGTAAAGAGGACACTTTATTATATGATGAGCACGCGCATGCTTCCATAAGAGACGGTATGCTGCTTTCTTATGCTCGAAAGCAAATGTTTAGGCATAACGACCTTCAAGATCTCGAGAAAAAGTTACAATCCGCCGAAGGCGAAAAATATATTGTGGTAGAAGGCCTGTATTCAATGGATGGAGATTTTGCTCCTCTTGAAAAGATTGCTGAATTGTGCCGCAAATACTCAGCGTATCTCCTTGTTGATGAAGCGCATTCTAATGGTATTTACGGTGAAAAAGGTGAAGGGATAGCAAATTCAAAAGACATTCTTGAGGTTTGTATTGCTAGAGTTTATGGTTTTGGAAAAGCAATCGGATGCCAAGGCGCAGCAATTGTTGGAAGTGATAATTTGAGGAATTTGCTCATAAACAAGCATAGAGCTTTCATTTTTTCTACAGGCACATCACCAATTCTGATAAATGCAATTAGTGCGAATTACCATCAAATTGAAAATGCTCAGGATTCAAGAAAATTGCTTTTTTCAAATATTAGGCACTTTAACTCATTATTTACCACGTTAGGTTCTAGCGAATGGAATAGCCCAATCAAATCAATCCCTTTTCCAGGTAATGAAAATGTAATGAAAAAGGCTGCTGAACTGAGAGAACTAGGTTTCGAGGTTAAAGGTATCAGATCGCCAACAGTGCCTGAGTCGACCGAGAGAATTCGGGTGATTTTGCATTCTTTTAATACATTTGAGGAGATTGAAAACCTTTTTAATGCTGTAGAAAGCATCAAAATGAAATAAAATTTGCTTAGACTTTTGCAGATTTAAAAAAACGGTCTACTTTTGCAATCCCAATTTTAGGAATCATGTTAAGAACGTACCAGCCTTCAATAAGAAAGAGAAGAAACAAACATGGTTTCCGTGAGCGTATGTCATCAGCTAACGGACGCCGTGTATTGGCAGCCCGTCGCGCTAAAGGAAGAAAACGCATTACGGTTTCTTCAATGAAGCTCCACAAGCGTTAATCTTACTTTTTTATAAGAATATAACCCTGCTTTGCGGGGTTTTTTTATTTCCAGTAATCTGAAAGTAAGCGCGCTCCTTTGTCGCTCAGTAAATTATGGCCAAGTTCGAGTTCAATTAACTCTACACTTCCAATCTTTTTCATAGCAAAGTTTCGGGTTCTCTTAAGCGGAATAACACGATCGTCTTTACCCAAAATACAGGTAATGTGAAGGTGTTTTCGCACTACTTGTTTATGAATTTCTGCATAATTTGGCAAAGCGGTTCGGTATGCCATCCAAGTATCGTAGAGCTTTTGCCTCTTCGAAATACTAGCTATTTCATTTTTGTAAAATGCGGCAACTTTTTTACTGAGCAAGCCTGACCTACTTCCAGCACTTAATAATAGAAAAGCGAAGTTAGGGGAGCTTATAAAAGATTTGAATACTGCTTTTCCAAGGAAATTACCTATTAGAAACCGGTACGTTTTTGAAACTGGCATGCCATCGGGGGCAATAAGCCAAAGTTCGGAAATTGCCTCAGGCATCCATGAAGCTATAGTCATAGCTATTCTTGCTCCTATTGAATAGCCTAGCAAACCAATTTGTGATTCACCGCATTTTGATAAAATGCTCTCAAGCCATCTCCTAGCGTACAATTCATCAAATTCAATTCCTTTCGGTAAATTAGACTGTGCGCCATGATATGCCAAGTCAATTGCATAAATCGTGTAGCTCTCTCCAAGTACTTCTTCGTGATGTTTGAACCAAGATGAATCCTGCCCATAGCCGTGAAAGGCGACAAGGACTTTCTTGCCTGATCCAAAAGTAGTTACTTGCCAATGATGGTCTCCAATAGATATTTCCATCCTGAAATTAGAAACTGAAAGGTAGATTTTTCCTTTTCCTTTTCAAAGTATGCTAAGAGTTTAATTGTCATCAAATGATATCTTTGAAACGGTGGAAAACACGTTTATCTCAATATTTTATTTCCTGCTTTTTGCAGTCTATTTGTTGTTTAGCAAAAGTTCTAGGATTACTGGTTTTCAAGCATTTGCTCCAGTTTTAGTATTCACAACTAAATGTTTTGCTGCCTTTGGTTTAGTTTATATCTATTCTGAGGTATACCGCGACCGCTCAACAGCTGATATTTTCAAGCTTTTCGACGATGCCGAAGTCCTCTACAGCGTTTTTGAGAAAAATCCCAATGATTTCATGAATTTGCTTCTAGGCATGGATGCTTCCTCACCATATTTTGACATCTATACTCAAAAAATGCCAAACTGGAATAAAGGTTTCAGCTCGGGATTAGGCCTGATTAACGATAGCAGAACCATTATTAAATTAAATGCTCTTATTCGTTTTATCAGTTTTGGAGCTTATGGCGTTCACGTAATTATTTTTACATTCATCTCAACCTTGGGTCTGATAAAGCTTTACAAAGCATTTTACCCCTTACTTTCGACTAGAAGAAGCTGGCTTTTTTTCTCCGTTTTTTTAATTCCATCAGTTCTTTGTTGGAGCTCGGGTGTACTTAAAGAATCTCTACTTTTCTATCTTATAGGTGGTTTTACTTATCTCATTATCAGAGAGAAAAGCTTTGAAAGGCCTATTCAGTGGATGTATCTCTTATTCATCATTCTGGGCTTTATTGCGCTGAAAGTGTACATTATTTTGGCATTCTGCCCGGGTGTTTTAGCGTGGTATGTTTGTAAAAGATTTAAGAAAGTACCTATTCCAGTTACCTATCTAATTATTCTTCCTTTCTGCGCTGCAATTGTTTGGATAATTTCAGCTAGTTGGCCTGCGGCCGATGTAGTTACTCACCTTTCCTTCATCCAACAAAATATGCTTAGAATGGCATTTTACAGTGATGCAGGAAGTGTTATTGAAATGCAGCCTCTCGAACCTGAACTATGGAGTTACTTGAGGAATCTACCTGAAGCTCTCATAAATGCTGCTTTTAGGCCGGGAATACTCGATGCAAAAAATTCCTTGCAGTGGTTTGCCGCCTTTGAAAATGCCTTTATTGTTGTTTGCGTAATTCTATGCATTGGACTTTATAGAAAGCCAATAAACCGTTTCCATGAAAATGCTGTTTGGTTTTCATTAAGCTTTGTGCTTGTGCTTTATACCATCATGGGATTGAGCACTCCAATTTTAGGAACCTTGGTTAGATACAGAATGCCAGCTTTGCAATTTCTATTTATAGCCATGGTTTTATTGAGTGATACAGACAGATTAATTAGAATAATACAGGAACTATTTAACTATGAACCAACAGACAATACTCATCACGGGAGCGACTTCAGGAATAGGTGAAGCTTGTGCCAAGCTTTTTGCTTTGCCTGGAAATAAACTCATTCTTACAGGAAGAAGAAAAGATCGCCTTGAAAAGCTATCGAAAGTTTTAGAACTACATGGTGCTAAGATTTATTTTTCGGCATTTGATGTTCGAAATAAATCCGATGTAGAAGCTTTTGTAGATGAAATTCCGGCCGATTTTAGGAACATCCGAGTTCTAATTAATAATGCCGGCCTAGCGGCTGGATTAGACCCGATTCAGAGCGGAAATACCGACGATTGGGATAGAATGATTGATACCAATGTGAAAGGTCTTTTATATATGAGCAGGTCTGTATTGCCTTTGATGAAATTAGTTGAGAATGCTCATATTGTGAATATTGGCTCCATTGCTGGCAAAGAAGTTTATCCTTCAGGTAATGTTTATAGCGGGACAAAGCATGCTGTTGATGCACTTACAAGATCCATGCGCATAGACTTGATGCCATTAAAAATCAGAGTGAGTTCAGTGAGCCCAGGTTTAGTTGAAACCGAGTTTTCTGAAGTACGTTTTGCAGGTGATACTGAAAAAGCTAAGGCTGTTTACAAAGGTTTTGAGCCCTTACGGGCCGAAGATATTGCGGGTGCTGTTGAATATATTCTCCAATCGCCTTCGCATGTAAATATTGCTGATATTGTTATTCTTGCAGCAGCTCAGGCCTCATCACGCGATGTTAACAGAGGTGCTTAGCGTTTCTTCTAGGTGTTTTACACGAGGATTCATAACCCAAAACCAAAGCGGAGGAATTGTTGAAAGCAACATCATAGCAGGATAACCAGCAGGCAGTTCGGGACTCAATTCCCAATGCCTCAGAATTTGATATTTTCGAGATGCTTTATAATGATGGTCTGCATGTCGGGTAAGCTCAAAAAGCATAATCCTACCAATCGGGTAGTTCGCATTCCAAGAATGATGAGGCATCACTTTTTCGTATTTCCCAGGAGTTACTTCCTTTCTTCTCATTCCGTAATGCTCAACGTAGTTGATAACCTCGAGTAAAGTAATTCCAATGGCGGCTGTTGCAAGAAAAAGTAGCAAGGCTATACTTCCTCCGTAGGAGAAAATAACAAGACATAATGCTAGTTGAAGAAAAAGATAAATAAGCATGTTATTCTGGTAATGGAAAAAACCCAAGCCTTGTTTTTTAAGCAAATCCATTTGAATTTTCCAGGCAGAGATATACGAGCCCACTACCGAGCGTGGTACAAAAAGGTACATAGATTCATTCAGTCTGGCGCTAGCAGGATCATGAGGTGTAGCTACATATTTATGATGACCTCGATTATGCTCTACAAAAAAATGAGTATACAATGAGCTCAATAATAAGCCTTGAGCCAGAAATTGCTCGAACTTACTAAGTCTATGACCTAATTCATGAGCGGCATTAATTCCCAAAACACCAGAGCAAATGCCAACTCCAAGAGTCATTCCTGTAAGTTGAAGGGCAGTATATTCATTTGTGGAAACTGAGTAGATAAAGAAAATCAGTAAGCCCCATTGTACAGGAAAGCTTAACCAAAGCATGTAGTCGAACTTATTTTCTTTTAAGAGTTCAATTTCCTCATTCTCAGTTATATTTTTTTTGTTTTTAGGTAGCAGTAATTCGAAAAATGGTATCAAGCCAAATGCAAAAGCTAAAGGCAGGAATGCAAGTTGGGCTGGGTGAATTATTGCCACTACAGCGCACAGTGGAATCAAGTATCCACTTAAGTATTTGAGATCTTTCATCACGGTTATCAGACTCTAAAATTATGAAATATTCATACGTGTATCATGATTTTTGTAATTCTATACCTCGTGTTTCAGAATCAGGCAGTATTTTAGCGGTTCATACAGGAAATAAATGAACATATATAAACTCGCTTTAACTACTTGCATTACTCTTGCCATATTAGTTTCACTTAATTTTCTGGTGATTTTTGAATTTGAAGTGCATGGTTTTATGCCCGTTCCGGGCGATACCAGGGTTCTTCAGAAAGGTGAAGATGAAAGTGAGGAGCAGGCTAGGAGGGAAATATGGATAGAGCAAATTCATAAGGCAGCTCCAGGAGTTAACTGGAGAGAAATTGAGAATCAGAATAGAAAAGAAAGGTATTCAAGGTTTCTTAATAGATCGAAGCCAAAAGATGGCTCAACACTTATTTCGGTTGGGAATAATCTGCTTCAAGGGGTTTGGACTGAAAAAGGAAGTGCCAATCTTTCGGGCAGGACCCACACAGCCGATTATGATACGAGTTCTGGAAAGATTTATTTGGCTTCATCCGGAGGAAATATTTGGAAAGGAAACCTAAATGGCACTGGATGGGAGGTGCTCAATGACCAACTTCAATTTTCCTCAATTGAATTAGTTCGAGTTTTAAATAGAAACAAGACTCATCGAATTCTAGCAGCATCCAACTCTAAAACTATTTATTACACTGACGATGAAGGTGGAAGCTGGCAAGAGTCAGTAGGTTTCGGAAGCTTTAGTGGTGGAGGTGAAGGACTTATCAGAACGCAAGTTCGAGACGATTCAGCTGCAACGGTTTATGCCTTAGTTGCTGAACGTATTCCACCTTCCACCCAGCGGGTGCATTCATTATATAAATCAACCGACTTAGGTAGTAACTTTGAACGCGTGCTATCATTTCCTTCCAGTGGCGGACTCCAAGGGAGTTTAGCTGATATGTGGATTCCTCAGTACGGGATTTCTGACGTTTATTTTATTTCGAACTTTAATACGTATAGGTATTCTGTTGCCGGAGATTCACTCATTCAAACGGGCAGTTTCCCTGGAAATGCTTCTGGTTATTCTATTTTAACGGGGCATCTTGGCTCCAATCAAACCTACCTATATGCATATGTTGGAGGCGAAATTTATCGTTCAGTTAATGCTGGTATAAATTGGGAATTTAGAATCAACCTAAACCAGTCCCCATTTTTTAAGACCAGTTTTAGTGCTTCTGTTGCCACACCTGACAAGTTATTCTTTGGAGATATTGAATGCTCAAGAAGCGTTAATGGAGGTTTGGGATGGACGAAAATCAATGATTGGCCTGATTACTATGAGAATATAGTTTCTAAACTACATGCTGACATCCCATCCGTAAACTGTTTACTTGATGAAAATGGAGATGAATTTTACCTTATTAACACAGATGGAGGTGTATATAGATCTCCTGACGGATTTCAGGTAGCAAATATTTCTCTGCAAGATTTAAATATTAGTCAGTATTACTCGAGTCTTACTTCTCAGATTGATACCAATTTTGTCTTCCTTGGCTCCCAAGATCAAGGTTTTCAGAGAGCATATCCTGATGATGGAGGTTTACTTTATCCAGAGCAAGTGGTTAGTGGCGATTATGGACATATTGTTAGCAGTGGTCAAGGTTCAAGTATTTGGATGGTTTATCCAGGATTTGCTATTTTTTATCCTGATGCAACTGGTTTTAGCGATTTAACTTGGGATTTTGATGGAAACAATACATTTTGGATTCCACCACTTATGCCAGATCCTAATTTGGAGCAAGTGGCTTACATGGCAAATGGGAACCGCATTACAAGGCTAAGTCAGTCGGGTAATTCCATATCTGCTGCGAATTTGCCTACCATTTTTCAGGGCGCTGTGTCAGCGATAGCTTCTTCTCCAATAAATCCTGATTATTGGTATGTATATACTGATAATGGAAGATTTTACAAATCAATCAATGCTGGTGAAACATGGACTTCAATCTCAATAAGCAATTCTCCATCAGGTAATTATCTCTACGGAGCTTGTATTTATCCATCAAGATATACTTTAGGTGAAGTATGGATTTCAGGAAGCGGATATTCTAACCCACCGGTGTACTTTTCGAACAATAATGGCGAAAGTTTTACTGCAAAATCGGAGGGCTTGCCATCTACACTTGCTTTTAGATTAGCTGGTACACCTGGCGATGAATTTATTTTTGCTGCCACTGAATCTGGGCCTTACGTTTATGTTAAGGAGGCAAACGAGTGGTTTGAGCTCTCAGAAGGAATTGCTCCTGATCAAACTTACTGGTCGGTCGAGTATATTGATGAAATGAAAGTGGCTCGCTTTGTTACCTACGGTAGAGGTGCTTGGGATTTTAGAATTCAGAATGTTCTTTCAATTAATGAATCAGAAAAAGCAGAAGTCGCAATTTATCCGCAGCCTGCTAGCGAGAACCTTTCTATTAGAACTGACTTAATGCAGGGTTTTGACTATTCTCTATTCTCAATTAATGGTCAACTCATTCAAAGAGGTAAGTCTGCTGGCAGCTCTATTAATTTGGATGTTGCATCACTTCCGAGCAGCGTTTATATCATTCGAATAGAATCGGGTAGCCAAATTTCAACAAGAAAGGTTGTTGTAAGCCATTAATTGGGATCAGTGCAAGTGTATGAGCCTCCTAGCAGAGAAGATTCATCTCTTGCTCTCTTTTGGATTTTCTCGATATCTGAATTGTTACCACAACTTTCTCTGTCTTCGTAGATAGCATTTCCTGCTGAATCAAAAACACTACAGCTAGTGCATTTATTGCAGGAGTTGAGTAATAGGAATGCAAAAGCCATGGCTGATAAAAGGATGAATTTTTTCATTAGTCTCTCAAGCATTCTAATGTTAACGAATCAGGCGTATTTGTTCTGTAATTGAGCTCCTGAGCATCTAATGTTGCTTTTCTGCCGCAAGTCTCAGGGTAGGTATAAGTAACAACTCCACTTGCATTTTCTTTAGAAGTGCAGGTCATGCATTTCCGGCAAGATTGAAATGTTAAAAAAATACAAAAGGTTAATATGGGTGCTAAAGTCTTTCTTTTCAAGGGGTTATCTATTTAGATGAGGCTGTTGTAGGTATTATAATTATTAGTCAAACATAAATAAAATTTGCATTTCACGCAGTTACTATTACTTTTGCCCAAGTTTTAAAACCAAAACCAATCAAAATGAAAAAAGTTCTTGTTGCTGTTGCAATCGTAGCGTTCTTCGCTTCTTGCAAAAAAGATTACACTTGTACTTGTACAGCTTTCGGTATCTCTACTTCTACAGATTTCAATGATCTTAACAGTTCGGATGCTGATGATGCAGAAACTGCATGTACTTCAACTGGTATTTGTACTTGGGCTGAGAAATAATTCTCGATCCACCAAATGAATTAAAGCTGGTCCATGACTGGCTTTTTTTATGCCTTTTTTTTGGCTTAGCATATTTTAGGTCGAGTAATTCGACCATACCTTTTTAGGTTAGGTTAAATATTAAAGAAATTTGAAAATTGAATAGGAAAGCAAGCATTGAGGCTAAGTCAAAAAAAAGCTGACCTTTGCCTTGCTTTTTTGACCCGAAACTTTAATGAATCTTATATTAAGAATAATTTCTGCAGTTCTCATGATATCTGCAGGTTGGTTAGCCAGCGCGAATGCCGAATATATTGAGTATCTATTTGTGGATGCTTATTGGTCGAACTGGTTTTTAAGTGCATACATCAGTAGAATATTTACAGGGTCGCTAATAGCCTTGGGAGCTCTACTAATCGTTCTTCCTGGAAAGAAAACTAGTATTATTAATTCGTCAATCTTGCTTGTTATGGTACATCCTACCAGCCGG
>JBBEBC010000075.1:15974-30922 GCA_040882555.1 Bacteroidia bacterium | reverse complement strand
TTAATCTACTACTTCGAGGTTTTCAAGGCTAGCAAGGGTTTTTAAATTCCCAAATATTACCCTAGCTCGGTTATTCTGAATCTCTTCAACAATGCCTGTTTGCTTTCCGCTAAGTAACTTCACTTTTGAACCAACTTTTATTTCTTCTTTTTTCTTCTCTAGAACTTTTGCTTTTAGTTTTTCCTTTTTAGCCTGAAGTTTCTTGTCAAGTTTTTTCTTCTTTTCCGTATTTAACATACGATTAAGTTTTTCAAGTACCGGCTTTTTGTCTGTCGATGTTTCCCATTCTTTTTGAATATCAAGGAATTTTTTACCAACCTCAATAAACTTAATATTCACATCAACATTATTTTTCTTTGCCTCAACCTTTTGTTTCCATTTGTCAAACAACTCATCATATTTCTTTTTTGAAATATCAGCCTCATTTTGTTTTGTATCAAGAGTTACCAAAAGTTTCTTCAGCTCTTGTTGTTCCTTCTGTAGCTGTTGAAGCATTCTGTCCAAGGTAATCTTATCCTTGGAGGTCATATTTCTTGCTCTATTAATTAGAGGGACTGGTAATCCTGCTTTTTCAGCTATTACATAAGTATAGGAACTCCCCGGCTGACCAGTAACAAGCTGGTACATCGGTTGAAGAGTTACATCATCGAACAGCATGCACGCATTCTTAACTCCTTCCAGTCTATCAGCCGCAATTTTAATATTCATGTAATGCGTAGTAATCACTCCAACGACCTTCCTTTTCGACAACTCCTCAAGCATGGCTTCAGCAATCGCTCCACCTAATTCAGGATCCGTACCTGTGCCAAATTCATCAATCAAAAGTAACGTTCGCTTGTCTGCAAGCTCTATGAAATAACGCATTTTCGCTAAGCGGGAACTATAGGTACTCAATTCCATTTCTATCGATTGGCTGTCGCCTATATCTGCAAAAAAACGATGAAATATACCCATCTCAGATTCTGGATTAACTGGAACGAGCATTCCGCTTTGTAGCATCATTTGGAGCAATCCTACTGTTTTCAGTGTGATGGACTTACCTCCCGCATTTGGACCACTTATTATAAGTAACCTCTGTTCATTATTCAGTTCACAAGTCATTGGAACAATTGACTTGCCGCTAGCTTTATATTGCAGATGAAGAATAGGATGC
Source organism: Bacteroidia bacterium (assembly GCA_040882555.1). GTDB lineage: Bacteria > Bacteroidota > Bacteroidia > M30B66 > M30B66 > M30B66. The sequence continues at coordinate 29,769 of JBBEBC010000075.1, read as the reverse complement.
CGCGCTTCAACTAGCCTTATTTGTGACGTCTTAATCAAATGAGGCATTACAGCCTTTAGCTCTATTGATAGATGTGCTTTAGCTCGGTTGAAATCAAACTCACTTAAGCAAGATTCATAATTCTTAATTAGTTCAATGTTATACCTCAACTCATTTGTAAGCTGACGTAGAATCCTCATAATTTCTCGCCTCTCCTGTTGAATTAATTCAAAAACTTCATTGTTTAAATCAACAGTTTCGATGGGTTCAATAAATGTAGTTTTACCTGTATCTGAACTACCTTGAATAAGTCCTTTAACGCTTCTTTTTTGTTCTGCAACAACTGATAAAACTCTTCTTCCATTGTAAATAGATTCTTCAGTGTCTGCCAGCCAACCAAGTTTCTTGAGTCTTTGCAATTGTTGCCTGAATACTTTGTCAAGATCTCTTCGTGCACTAGCCAGGTCCTTTCTAATACTTGCAAGTTCTTTTGAAGCTGATGATCTTACAATACCGGCAGGATCAAGAACAAGGTCTATTGGATCAATGATATCTTTTGTGATATAAACAGAATCGAAAATGCTACAAATACCAGGCAAGACGCTCTCTTTATCTTTCAGGTATCTCAACACGTTGTTTACTGTATCTGATACGTCTCTCAGATCCATTAATTGCTTTTCCTGCAAAGTAGAGCCTGCAACTCTAAGAAGTGCTATTTCACGGCTAATTTCAGGAAATGATGCACTTGGGAACCCTGACCCACTTTGAATGACATCAAGGTATTCTCTTACACGTGTTAATTGTAATTCAATAGCAGAATAATCGCTAAGTGGCTCCATCCCCAATGCTTTTTGTTTACCAATGGCACTGCGACAATGTTGCTCTATGAGCTTGCAAATTTTATCAAATTCAAAACTTGAACGACTGTCTTCGGGATAAATACGCACTTTGTAAATTTAGGAAAGAGTTTCTAACAAATTATAGGCTTATTGGTTTAGATTTCCTTTGCTTAAACATTACAAGGAAAGTAATTGCCTGAAATTAAACTCATATTCTCTATTAAAAATACCAATTCCTTTGTCACACCAAACAAGGCAATCACCATCTTATCCAATGCTCGGCGTAAGTCTCTCATCACCGCTATCTTAGGCTTGTGCTGCTCGGAAAGTAATTGCGCCTTCAGAATTAACAATTAAAGGATGTGAGTTTTCATCCTCAGTGTGGAAAGAATTGGTATTTCCATTAAATGTGGCGTTTAGTACTCTGTTGTTTACTGCTTCAATACTTGCCAAATAAACAATTTTGATTTCACCTCCATTACCATAAGTGCTTTGAAATGCTCTTGGTATAGCCTCGAAATTTGTTTTTCCTCCTGTGCAACTAAATGCTACAAATAATTCATTTCCCTCAAAATTTATAGCAGAAATCCTCGAATCATCAGGCGAAAGATTAAAGTAATTAGACCAAATGACTTCCGAGTTTTTCTCGCAAATAGCATAGGCATCTTGATTATTTGGGAGCTATATATATAGCCATATAATGTAACTGACCAATCGTGAGCTACTTTTCAGATCCTAGATTTATTGAAATAACTTCAATTTCTGCTTTATGTGCAGGAAAGTATAATGTTGAAGCTATATCTAACTCAGGTTTTTCATACTTTTTGTAGCAATTCAAAATATTGCTAAACTATGCCATTGCGATGATTTAAATAATGTATATGTGCCTTCTCATTCAGCATTATACGTGGCTCATTAATTAATGTTTATCTTATTTTAATACAAATTTCACACTGAAAAATCTTCATTACGCTATTTTATTTAAAACTGTGGTAATCAATATTATCTTTGATGTATGAATGAAATAGATAACTATTACAATCAGGTAACACTTAAATATCAACTCTATAATAGTCTGTTTTTACATCTTCCATTTAAAGGGATTAACAAAACAGGAACACTCCTTCCGCTTTTTTCGAAAACGTGCAAGGAAGGGCTTGCCACTAAAAAAGACCCAGCAACAATTCTTAAGAAGTTCTTTAAAGAATATCTACCCGAAGAATCAGATGAAAATCATTTTGAATATTTATTTCAGTTTATTCAATATATCGAAAGGCAAGTAGTACTATTCGATTCTATTGAAGATGCTTCTTATGAGCAGATAAAAAATCTATCAGATAAAGGGTCACTTCAAGCTTTAGCATCTCGAGTTGAAGCAGACAAAAAAATTGAAGAATTCAGAGATTTACTTAATTCAGCTTCTGTTCGTATTGTTTTAACAGCCCATCCAACTCAATTTTATCCGGGTGAGGTACTTGGAATAATTACTGATTTAGATGCTTCAATAAGAAGTGGAAATATTTCTCAAGTTGATTTACTCCTGCGTCAATTAGGTAAAACACCTTTTATTAAAAAAGAGAAACCGAGTCCTTTTGATGAAGCTATTAGTTTGGTTTGGTATCTCGAAAATATCTTCTACCACTCTCTGCCTTCTCTTGTTCATAGGTGTTTAGAAATGGCGGGTTTAACATCCGCCGATTTCAATAATCCTGATTTATTTTGCATCGGATTTTGGCCTGGTGGCGATAGAGACGGGAACCCTTTTGTAAATGCTCAAATTACCAAGGATGTCTCTGATAGATTGAGCACAACCCTTATGAAATGCTATTACCGGGATATTAGAGCAATCAAAAGAAGACTAACTTTTAGTGGAATAGTCCCAAAATTACAGGCAATAGAACAACGTATTTATAACGCTGCCTATGGCGATAAATCTTTAGCATATTCTTCTGATCAGGATTTGAGAAATGAATTCCTATCAATTAAAGAATTGATAGTTAATAATCACGACAGTTTATTTGTTGAATTAATCGATGAATTTCTAATTAAATTAAAACTGTTCGGATTCCATTTTGCCCGTATGGATGTTAGGCAGCATGAAAAGAAACATAGACTAGCTTGGGAACAGATATTAATTTCAAATAACTTAAAAGCAAACTCCGATTCGCCAGAATATCTCGAAAATATTTTTGATAAAACTCTAACTATTGATGGAATTAATGATAAAGAAGCAAGTGATTTTATTTCTTCATTTTTAGCAATTAGAGACATTCAAAATGCAAACGGTGAGCTTGCGTGTAATAGATATATCATATCTAATTCTGCTGATTCCAATGATGTTCTAGAGGTATTAGCTATGGCATATCAATTAATGGATGAAAAAGCTTCTTCGGTTGCACTTGATGTAATTCCCTTATTTGAATCGGTTGAAGATTTGCGAAATGCGCCTCTTGTCATGAAGGAGCTCTTTGAAAATACCATTTATAAGAATCATCTAAATTCGAGAAATAATAAGCAAACAATAATGCTTGGCTTTTCTGATGGGACCAAAGATGGAGGCTATTTACAAGCAAATTGGGGTATTTTTAAAGCAAAGGAGGCTATCACCGAAATGTGTAATCAATACAATATTGAAGTAGCATTCTTCGATGGTAGAGGCGGGCCTCCGGGAAGAGGTGGTGGAAATACATTTGATTTTTACGCATCTCAAGGTCCAACGATCTCATCAAAAGAAATTCAACTTACTATACAAGGTCAAACAATTAGCTCAAACTATGGGAAAATTGTTTCTTGTACCTATAATCTTGAGCAACTTTTTACGGCATTAGCAGGAAATAAATTGTTTCAAAAAGAGGAAAATCTGCTTTCTCAACAAGACAGACAATTGCTTGATAGGTTGGCTGAAGCGGGCTACAAACACTACCTTAAAATTAAAAGTCATAAAAGTTTTTTACCCTACCTCGAAAGGGCCACTCCTTTAAATTGGTTCGGTGAAACAAATATTGGGTCGCGCCCGGCTAAGCGCAATGCTGGCGGAGGTCTTGTATTTGAAGACTTGAGAGCAATTCCATTTGTTGGGTCTTGGGCTCAAATGAAGCAGAATGTTCCTGGCTATTTTGGTATTGGTACCGCTATAAAAGAACAAATATCTGCCGGAAAAGAGCATGAGTTAATTGCTTTAATTCATAAATCAGATTATCTTAAATGCTTGTTTTCTAATTCAATGCAATCTCTTACAAAGTGTAATTTTGCTCTCACTTCATGGCTAGGTGATTCTGAAGAATTCGGAGAATTTTATAAAATACTTTTATCAGAATATCAAGTTTCCGTGGAAATGGTTAAAAGGGTAATGGAACAAAAAGAGCTAATGGAGGACTATCCAGTTTCAAAGGTTTCAGTTATTCAAAGAGAGAAAATTGTTGCTCCGCTTGTCGTAATTCAGCAATTTGCATTGCAGGCCCTGAATTCAAAGGAAATGAAAGGAGAAGATAGGAGTGTTTACGAAAAATTAATTTTGAGATGCATGTTTGGGATTATTAATGCCGCTAGAAATGCTGCTTAATCGAATCGAGATGCTAATTAATTCAGATTATATTAATTGAAATAATGGCTGTAATTAATCAATCTCTGTCTGAGGCAATTCGCTTTCTTAAAACAGGCTTAATTGGCATACCAACTGAAACAGTTTATGGCTTAGCCGGCAATGCGTATAATGCAGAAATTGTCGCGAGGATTTTTGAAGTAAAGGAAAGACCAAGTTTTGATCCTCTCATTGTGCATACTCACTCGATTAGCGAAATTGAGAAATTCACCAAACTATTTCCTAATGAACTTCAAGCGTTGGCTCAGGAATTTTGGCCTGGTCCGCTAACATTATTAATTCCTAAAAATGAATTAATCCCTGATATTGTGACTAGCGGATTGGAAAATGTCGCAGTGAGAATTCCAAATCATCCTTTAACTCTTGAGCTGTTAAAAAGTATCGATTTCCCACTGGCAGCGCCAAGTGCAAACCCATTTGGGTATATTAGTCCCACTTCTGCAATGCACGTTAACGATCAATTAGGAGATAAAATTCCTTTTATTCTTGATGGCGGCCCTTCTGGAGTTGGACTCGAAAGCACCATCGTGGGCCTAGTAGATGGTTTAATTACAGTGTTTCGTCTCGGTGGTATTTCTTTGGAAGATATAGAAGGTGTTTGTGGTTCCGTGCGACTTAAAAATAATAGTTCAAATCCCTTGGCGCCCGGAATGACAGATGCACATTATGCACCGGGGAAACGCCTTTTATTGGGCAGTCTCAGTTCTTTATTGCAAGTGCACCACGATAAAAATCCTGTGTTGATTTGCTACGACAAAATGTTTGAAAGTTATCCTTCTGAATTGCAGATTGTTCTTGCGCCAACTGGTGATGTTCGTATCGCAGCTGCTAATTTATTTGCAGCATTAAGGAAGGCTGATAAGTTAGCCGAATCACTAATTCTTGCTGAACCTGTTCCCAATCAAGGTCTAGGAAGAGCCATAAATGATCGTCTTAAAAGAGCAGCATTTTAATTTATTTTGGGGGCCTGCCGTCGATATAAATCTGATAAAATTGAAGTTATTCTCCGCGGCATCGGGTGCTCAGCTATAGTGGCTGCGCCAGCTATTTGCGTCGCCCCCTGGCCCAAAAAATTTTAATAAAAATATTTCTTCGTTGAGTTATAAACTAGCCGTTCTTCCGCCATCTACAGGTATATTTATTCCTGAAATATATGCTGCTGAAGGTGAAGCTAAAAAAGCAACAGCATGAGCAATTTCTTCCGGCATAGCAAATCTTTGCAATGGAATCTCCTTCAACATTTCTTGTTCTACCTCACTTATTTCTTTATTTAATTTTGCTGACTTATTATTTATTATCTGAGATAATCTACCAGTCATGGTTGCACCCGGTAACACATTATTTACCGTAATACCATATTGCCCTACTTCATTGGCTAAAGTCTTAGACCAATTCGCAACCGCCGCTCTAATTGTATTTGAAACGCCTAATCCAGGAAGTGGCTGTTTCACCGACGTTGAAATAATATTTATAATTCTACCATAATCGCTATTAATCATTCCCTCCAAAACTGTCTGCACTAAAACGTGATTGCATAAAAGATGCTGAGTGAAAGCACTTTGAAATGCTTCAGGCGTGGATTCTGTTATCGCTCCGGCAGGAGGCCCACCATTATTATTTACTAAAATATGAATTGGATTCATTTCTGCTACAAAGGCTCTAACTACCCGCTGAACTTCAGCATAGTCATTAAAATCGGCAACTAAATAATCATTATCTAAATTATTGATTCTATCAAGTTCATCTTTTTCAGCTTTAAGAGATTCCTCGTTTCTTGCTAGAATAACTAAATGTGCACCCATAGCCGCTAGCTGTCTTGCACAAGCTCTGCCAATTCCCTGAGTACTTCCACATACTAATGCTGTTCTTCCTGCTAAATTAAGTTCCATATCAATTACAAGGTGTTTTGTTACCTTGCCTCAAAAATACAGCTTATGACTATCATGCGACCCTTTTCATTTAAAAAGTGGATAGACGAGAACCGACATCTGCTTAAACCCCCAGTTGGCAATCAAATGGTTTACAAAGAAGCCGGCAATATTATTGTTATGGTTGTGGGTGGACCAAATAGCAGGAAAGATTACCATTACAATGAAACTGAAGAGTTTTATCACATGATTGAAGGTGATATGGTGCTCAAAATTATTGAAGACGGCAAGCCTGTTGATATTCCAATTAAAGAGGGCGAAATATTTCTTCTTCCGGCTAAAGTGCCACATTCTCCGCAGAGACCCGCTAATTCTGTTGGGCTAGTTGTAGAGCTTGTAAGGCCAAAAACTATGTTAGATTCATTTAATTGGTATTGTGAAAATTGTGGCGAAAAACTTCACGAGAGTTTTCTCCATGTAGGAGATATCGTTAAAGAACTTCCGCCAGTAATGAATGCATTTTATGCATCTGAAGTGCTTAGGAAATGTAAAAATTGTGGCACTATTATGCAAGCTCCGGCGAAAGTCTGATTGTTTTTCTATTGTTTTAATGAGATAGAAATACCCCAGAAATTCACTCCAAAATCATTCTGAAAATGCATACTATTGACATTCATACACATATTCTGCCTGAGAATATCCCCAATTTTAAAAGCAAATTTGGTTATGGGGGGTTCATTCATTTAGATCATCACAAGCCCTGCTGTGCTAGAATGATGAAGGATAATAAATTCTTTAGGGAGGTAGAAGACAACTGTTGGGATCCTGTTGCTCGTATGCATGATTGTGATAAACATGGAGTTAATACTCAGGTTTTAAGTACAGTACCCGTCATGTTTTCTTATTGGGCAAAGGCAAATGATGGACTTGCAGTCTCAGAATTTTTAAATGATCACATTGCCGGAATTGTAGGCAAATACCCCGACAGATTTATTGGTTTAGGAACCATCCCGATGCAAGATCCTAAGTTGGCAATAAAAGAACTAGAGCGTTGCATGAAAGAACTTGGGATGGCAGGTGTTCAGATTGGATCAAATGTGAACCAGAAAAACCTTGGCGAACCTGAATTTCTTGAAATATTTCAAGCAGCAGAGGAGCTGGGCGCGGCCGTTTTTGTTCATCCTTGGGAAATGTTTGGTCAAGAACATATTCAAAAATATTGGTTACCCTGGTTGGTTGGCATGCCCGCAGAAACTGCTAGGGCAATTAGTTCAATGATTTTTGGGGGTGTTTTTGAAAAGCTGCCTAAACTAAGAGTAGCCTTTGCTCATGGAGGAGGTTCTTTTCCTTTTACATTAGGGAGGATACGACATGGTTTTGATTGTAGACCTGATCTTGTAGCAGTAGATAATCCGGTTGACCCAATTAATTATCTTGATCGTATTTATTTTGACAGCCTGGTGCACGATTCAAGTGCACTTAAATATCTTATTGAGTTTGCAGGGATAGATAAGATTGTTCTTGGTTCTGATTATCCTTTTCCTTTAGGAGAACTTGAACCTGGCAAACTCATAAATCAGATGGATTTATCTCAGATTGAGAAACAAAAACTACTTGCCGGAAATGCAAAAAACTGGCTCGGATTATAAGCCAGTTTTTTATTTTCAATTAATTCTAATATTTATTTTCTTACTAAAACTCTTCATCAGGTGGCGGCGGCTGTCCTGAATCGCGCATTTTTTTTAATAGTCGCATCTTAAAATCTCTTTCCGCTTTATACAACAATGCAATTTTTCTTGGGCTTATTGCAGCTTTTAAATCCTTTTGGTATTTACGTTGTAAATCTGTTATTTTTTGTTGATTGGTTAAATCATCATCTAAAGCCTTTTCTATCTCCTTATCACTCATGCTAATTAGATTTTCATTCGTAGATTTTCTTAGCCTATTCATTTCTTTTCTAACTGATTCAAATTCATCAGTGAATTGATTATAGATTGGCCAAAACTTCTCAGCTTCAGATGGGGTTAAGGAAAGTCTATCTGTAATAAAAGCAACGCGTTGCGCTCTTATCCTTTCTCGAATATTATCTCTTTTCTGAGCATTTACGAATAAAGAGCTCAAAAGAAATAGCAGAATTATTTTAGTCTTCATAACTGATTTATTACAATTCGTTAATTATATCATTGATGTCGATATCTTCATCCAATAAATATTTTTCAATCTCACTAGACTCATTTTCACTCACTTCAATTGCATCATAAATTGTTGCATCTGAATATTCAATTATCTCATTTATATCAATTTCATCAATAATTCCTTCTTGATAAACATACCTTGAAATTTCATCTGCACTTACTAACTGAGAGTCTTGCTTATCTACTTTTAAAATATATATACCAATGAAAATAGTGACAGATGCTGCAGCTAGTAAAAAAACGGGCTTCAATAAAATACTAAAAGGGGATTGATAAGAGGAGTTCTCATTTTCAATCTTATCCAACATTCGTGATGGAAATCTATCGAAATATCCTTCTGGGACTTTAAATGGATTTCCTTTAGGAAAACCATTTTCTAAATCACTTATTTTATCTTCTTCTTGCATAACGGCCTGTGTGATGTATTAAATGAATAAAGGTTTAAGAGCCTTTTAAAAATTCTTCGATTTTCTTGACTGCGTGGTGGTATGATGCTTTTAATGCGCCAACCGAGGTCCCTAAAATTTCAGACATTTCTTCATACTTCATTTCTTGAAAGTATTTGAGATTAAATACGAGTCTTTGTTTATCTGGTAATTTCAGAATGGCTTGTTGCAATTTCATTTGAATTTGATCTCCACTAAAATAGATGTCAGATTCAAGGTTGCTGGATAGTTGATTTTCAACATCAACCATTGGTACAAAGAATCGTTTCTTCTTAGCGTTCAGAAATGTGATGCATTCATTTGAAGCTATTCGATATAACCAAGTATATATTTTCGACTCCCCTCTGAATTTAGGCAGAGCATGAAAAGCTTTTATAAATACGTTTTGGAGGATATCATCCGCATCATCATGGTCTAAAACCATTTTGCGAATATGCCAATAGAGACGTTGTTGAAACTGACGCACCAGTAAATTGAACGCATAATTGCGACTTGCTTCATCTGCAAATTTCTCAATTATTTCTTGGTCGCTTAGTTCTTCCATACAAAGGCTTTACCTAGGCAGCCTCAGTTGTATCATCGTCTTTTGATAGCAGCTTTGGCAGCCTTCACAATATCCGGAACATCTAATCCGTACTTTGTCATTAATTCTTCAGGTGTGCCACTTTCGCCAAAGCTATCGTTTACTGCAACCATTTCAAGAGGTTTCGGAAGATTTCTACATAGCAATTGAGCTATACTGTCACCTAAACCGCCATTCATCTGATGCTCTTCGGCGCTAACAGCGCAACCTGTTTTACTAACAGATGCAATGACGGCCTCATTATCTAAAGGTTTAATTGTATGAATATTTATTACTTCAGCATCTATTCCTTGGCTTTTTAACTCCTCTGCAGCTAATAAAGACTTCCAAACCAAATGCCCAGTCGCAAAAATACTAACGTCTTTTCCTTCTTTCAATACTAGAGCTTTGCCTATTTGGAATTTCTGATCTGAAGGAGTGAAATTAACCACTTTTGGGCGGCCAAATCTCAGATAAACAGGACCTTCATATTCTGCAATTGCTAATGTAGCTGCCTTGGTTTGATTATAATCGCAAGGATTAATAACAACCATTCCGGGAAGCATTTTCATTAATCCTAAATCCTCAAGAATTTGATGCGTTGCACCATCTTCACCAAGAGTTAAACCTGCGTGGGAAGCACAGATTTTGACGTTTTTACCTGCATATGCAATGCTTTGTCGTATTTGATCATACACTCTTCCTGTAGAGAAATTTGCGAATGTTCCTGTAAATGGAATTCTTCCCCCAATGGTCATTCCTGCTGCAATTCCCATCATGTTGGCTTCAGCAATTCCAGTCTGAAAAAATCTATCAGGGAATTCCTTTTCGAAGGCATCCATTTTCAAAGATCCAGTGAGGTCGGCACACAAGGCGACTACCTTAGGATTTATTCTTCCTAATTCCAGTAAACCGGCGCCGAAGCCAGAGCGGGTGTCATTTTTTTCTGTAGCGGATAAGTATTCCATAAGTTTATTTCAAAAGCACTTGAATTGAGGTGCCAGGTTCTACAATGAATGATTTTTCTATCGTGAAAAGTGTTTCTTTAATGTTTTTACCCCTGAATACTGCACGATATTTTCCTGGTTGAAGCTTAATTACTTCTTGTCGCACATCATCATTTAAGTTACAAACCCATTTATATTCTCCCTTTTCTTCTCTTAAAACAGAAGCAATTCCGGGTAAACTAAATTGGAAATTCACAGTTCCTGGTTCATCAATTTCAACAGTTGTTGTATGACTTTGGCTAATCAGAACATTTTTGACATACGTTCTTGGTAGGGTTAAAATTTCAAGATCGTATGCACCAGTTATAAGTTTTCTTTTATCCTTAAAAGATAGAACATCCAATGTACTCATATCTCCAGACTTTCTAATTATACTCTGCAAGTCTCTATGCTGATTAGATTTTCCTGCTTTAAGGTCAAGAAAACCTTGAGGAGCATCAATTGGAATTACAGTATGTTTTCCAGGAGTAAGTGTAACATCGTTCTTCTCAACCGAAGGAAGTGAATGAACAACAATTCTGTATTTGCTAAGATGATCTATTCGTAAAGTATCTGGCACACCACGATTATTCATAGTATGAATAAAATGGTACCTTAAAGCTCCTGTATTTTGATCGTAGAAAGACATTGCCACGTCTGTTTCAGTAGGTTTTCCGCTTTTATCAAGTAAACTCACTTGACACGATGTTGAATTCATCACCTGCGTAATAATTACCTTTAGTATCTGCTTAAAAGAACTTTCTGAAGAAGCATCATAATAATTACCTATACAATTGAATGATGCAGTTATGTCTGGGTCCATCTTCCCTACACCTACAATAAAAGGCCTCAAAACAATTCCCTTGCTTTGCAAAGCTGCAGAAACCGCACATGGGTCACCTCCGCACTCCTCTTTTCCATCGGTGATGAGTAAAACTACGTTCCTTGAGTTTCTGTCTGGAAAGTCCTTAGCGCAAGCTTCTAGCGACATAGCAATTGGCGTAGTTCCTGAAGGATTTACTTTATTTAACTTAGCCTTTATAAGCCAAGCATTATCCTTTGCAAAAGGAACTTCTAGTTTTGAATCATCGCAATCTTGCGGAGGATACTGTTTTTGGTGGCCATAACACCTAAGTGCAAGTTGAACATTTTGTTCTCTGCTCAGGCTGTCTACCATTTGCCCTACAAGCCTTCTTGCAATATTGAATTTTGAATCACTTTCCCAGATTCCATACATGCTATTGGAACAATCAAAAATGATGAGAATCCTTGTTAAGCGTTCTTGAGTTTGAGTATTTGACTGAGCCTTACTTGAAGTTTGAAGGCTCATTATCAAAATTAATAATGACAGGATTTTAACTGCCGAAATATTCAGTAAGGCAAATATTTTATTTCGAGAGACAATCCTTTTTAATATCATTTTTTCAATCAATCGATAAGAGTAAAACGGCAAACACTTGTATTTAGCATAGACCGTTAAATACTCATTTCAAATCAATAATCACCAAGAGTTTCTTCAAGCTGTGAAAGAGCTTGCTTTAGTTGTTCATCATTTGGTGCAACACCATGCCATTTATGAGAGCCCATCATAAAATCAACTCCCATTCCCATTTCAGTCTTCATAAGAATTAAGATAGGCTTGCCCTTTCCAGAATTAAACTTTGCAAGGTCAATAACGGTGATTAGTTCTTCCATTTTGTTGCCATCAGCCTCAAGCACATCCCATCCAAAAGCTTCCCACTTTGCACGTAGGTTTCCAAGATTAAGAACATTATCCGTGCTGCCATCTATCTGCTGCCCGTTCACGTCAATTGTAGCTATAAGATTATCTACTTTATTGGCTGCGGCATACATGGCGGCTTCCCAAATTTGCCCTTCTTGCAACTCACCATCTCCGTGTAGACTAAATACCATATTCTTATCGCCATTCAACTTTTTTGAAATAGCTGAACCAATAGCAACGGATAATCCCTGACCCAGAGAACCTGATGCCATTCTTATTCCCGGCAATCCTTCATGAGTAGTTGGGTGCCCCTGTAATCTGCTGTTTAACTTTCTGAAAGTACTTAGTTCAGAGATTGGAAAATATCCGCTCCTAGCGAGAACACTATACCAAACAGGCGAGATGTGTCCGTTAGATAGGAAGAAGAGATCTTCTTCAATACCATCCATACTAAAGTTCTCAGGAGAATGTTTCAGTATTCTGAAATACATAGCTACAAAAAAGTCTGTGCAGCCCAAAGAACCACCTGGATGACCAGAATTCACTGCATTAACTTGTCTAACTATATCTCTTCTTACTTGTGAAGCAATCCGCTCCAGTTCCATGATTGTTGCCATAGAACGAAAGTATACCTGCCAATTGATATGGGCAATAGAGACGGACTCAGGTTTTTCAAGAGTTTTTAACCAATTTCTAAAATGTGTTGATTAGTGATTACCTAAAATCAAAGGCATTCCATCTTTATCGCCAATTACAACAACCTTAGCATTCGGTGATCTAGCTAATTCAAGAGTTGCATTTATCCCTTTTTCCTGAAGGATTTTTTCAGTTAATGAAGCATTCAGGATTCTATTTGCATTCGCCTTTCCTTCAGCATCAATTGTTTGTCTTTCTGCCTCTTTCTGAGCTTTCGTAAGCTTAAACTCATACTCTAAACTTTCTTGTTCCTGCTTTAATTTATTTTCGATGGCAGTTTTAATAGTAGGAGGGAGAGTAATATCTCTTACCAGGCATTCGTTAAGTTGAACAAATTGATTTGATAATACCTTTCTGGTTTCGATCTGAATCTCTTCTTGAATAACGTCTCTTTTGGTTGAATATATTTCTTCAGGAGTATATCTACCTATAACACTTCTAGTTGCAGATCTTATAGCAGGACCAACAATTCTCTCAGAATAATCAACTCCCTTTTGCTGGTGAAGAAGGGGAAGCTTATCTAAGGTTGGCTGGAACCAAATTGAAACTTCTAAAGAGATCTCAAGTCCATTTGATGATAAAACGGCCATTCTCTCTAATTTCTCTTGCTGCCTTACTTCATATTTAATCATTTGATTCCATGGAGCAATAATGTGAAACCCTTCTCCATAGGTTCTTTCTGTGTCAACACCACCAGAGAATGTCTTAAAAAGAACTCCACTTTGACCAGCACCTATTGTAACTGAAGCCTTAGATAAAAAAATGAGAAGAAACACCACCCCGACGATGATGTATATAATGTTCAGTCTTTTAGGATTAAATCCACCGAAGTCTTGTTGTTGAAAAGTAGCCATAATTTATAATTTTTTGCAAAGTACTCATAAATTAACAGGAATATGG
>JBBEBC010000075.1:0-15874 GCA_040882555.1 Bacteroidia bacterium | reverse complement strand
GCAAAATAATTTCCAAGCCATCCGCTTTTAAATTTCAGAGTTGATTTTTCAGTTCTTGAATTTTCAATTCTTTGCTTTATTTCTGGGAGGTAATAGTCGAAATATCTATTCAAATGTTCAATACATTCATTTGCTGACCACATCGAAGAATTCATCTTTTGGTTTAATTCTGTGGCACCTAATTCTGCAAGTTCTTTTGCAAGTTCGATGTGTTGAGTGTTTTGAGCTTTTAGTTTTGCAATAAAATCAGAATTTCTTAAATTTTTCATATGCCAAAATTCTTCATAAATCTTCAAGCAATCCTTGATTCAAATCAAGATTTTCGAATTCGGCTTAAGGTCTCTGGCGTCATTCTTAAATAAGAGGCTATGTACTTTGATGGAATTTCCTGAAAAAGTAGTGGACTTCTTTCCCAAACCCTTTGAAACCTTTCTAAAGGAGAACTTGTAAGTATGTCAATTTCTCTTTCAAGTTGCTGGATAATAAGATTCTCGATTAGATTATCGTAAATGATTTTTAGTTCGGGATCAACTTTTTTTGACTTGAAAAACAAATCCGCAGGAATTCTAATTAGTTGTGTTTTTCTGATTGTTTCAATTGAAAACGAAGATGGTTTATTTTGCAAAATAGATTGAACAGAGGTAATAATCGAACCTTTGTATCCAAACCTTATGGTATGTTCTTCTTCATTAGATTGGTATACCGCTTTAACAGCGCCACTAGAAATATAATAAATATATTTTTCAACTTCACCCTGATGAAGCAAAAAGGTGTTTTTTGATGCAGTTTCAGTTTGTAACTGAAATCCGGAGATGTTTTCAATCGCCTGAATTATTTTCTCCCCAACAGGTTGATTCATTTATGGATTTGTTGAGAATCGAATATATTAAAATTATGCAGTAGTGGCAATCACTTTATGTGGAAATTCCAGTTTTATTTTTGTGCCATTTCCTGTGGAAGAATTTATTTCCACATGGCCGCCCATAGATTTCGCTCGGGTTCTTAAAGATGAAAGTCCGTTTCCTTCTGAATTGACATTTTGTTGAAAGCCGATTCCATTATCATTTATAATGAATTCAATATTCCCTTCTTTTTCAGAAATTGATATCTCAACGATGCTTGCATTGCTATATTTAGCAATGTTATTAATAGCCTCCTTAAAAAACTGTAGTAAATTCTTTTTTATTTCCATGTCAGTCTGGTAAAACTGTAAATGAGGCTCAAAAGTGAATTCAGGTTTGATGTTTTTCTCACTTAAAATTTCATAACAGAAATTTTTCATTTTGAGTATCATATTACCATAGGTGTCATTTTTAGAGTATATAGCCCAGATTAGGTCAGATAGATTTTCTGAAATAAGTAAGGCTTGTTTTTTAATTTTAAGAATTAACTCTATCGATTTTTTAGGATTCTTATCGAAATTCTCGACTGCAAGACTAGAGAAAATATTGATGCTGCTTATGCTGCTTCCTATATCATCGTGTAATTCTTTGGCTAGTCTATTTCTTTCTTCCTGAATGGCATTCAGCTGAGCTTTAAACTCATTTACTTCTTGATTTTTCAGTATTTCTTTTTTCTCAACATCAAAAGCTAATTGTTGGATTCTGTTTTTTTGCTTTGAATTAAATTTGAATAGAATGATTACTATAATACTTGTTAAAAAAAGAGCGGTAAGTGTAATATTTAAATTTCGTGTTGATTTTAAATTCGCATTTTGTTTCTCACTTTCCTCATTAGCAAGAAGAAGTTTTTGCTCGTTTCTGTAATAGTTGTTTAGCACTGAAACTCTCAATAGATTTTCTTCTGTATTCAACTGTTTCTGGAGTTCCTTTAATTTTATTTCCAATTGAATAGCCTTTTCATAGTTTTTGATTTTTGTTAGTGAATTTATCGCAGACTCTAAAAATTGAATCTTTGAATTAAGAGATACTGACTTTTCGGAATATTTATCCTCCGCAAACCTTAAATTCAAGTATAGTTCTTCGGTATTATTTAATCCAGCTAGGGCCTTTAATTTTGAACCAAGAAGAAAGAGTTCAACATCATCGTCGATGATGCTATTTAAAACTCCATTTATTCCAATTTCTATTCTTTCTAAAGCTAATTCATAGTCGCTGTTTATTAATGATGCTTCTGCAAGATTCCACCACGCTAATGAGTATCCTCGTGGATTTGAGTCTCTTTGGCAAATGGCAATTGCCTTGTATGAATAGTACTCAGTAGAATCTGTTTTATTCTGACTCAAATAAGCTTCGCCAAGGTTATTGTATATATTAAACTGTTTAGAGATCCAAACAGTTGTATCGGAATCAGGTATTTGATTTAAGGCACGTTTAAAATGTTTTATTGAGCTGTCGGGGAATTCCTTGCTTAAAAAAAATAGGCCTAAAAAATTTTCCGCGCTTCCTTCAAATGCTTTATTATTTAATTTTTTTGCGAGGCTTTTTGCTTTAATTGAATAGCTAATTCCTTGATCAGATAGGGCCGAGTAATACATTATCTCAGCCAAGAAAGCATTCACATAATATTTCTCTCGATCTGTTAACTTACTCTTTTCAGACATCGATAATAACAAAAACTGAGCTTCCTGAAGAGCTGAGCTATCCATTAAAGTGGCTGCCTTGTTTAATAAGAAGCTACTTGAATCATTATCTGTAGAGTGTATTTGGTTTTCCTGCTCAGCTAATTTATTTCCACATGAGCTTAGCAAAGTGGATACGAGTAGAATCAGGAGCAAATAAAATTTCATATCAATTTCTGGTGAATTGCCTTACTTATAGCTTCTCCAACAGAATGGACCTGCAACTTATCATATATTTTTTTTATGTGAGAATTAACCGTGTGGTAGCTAATAGCTAATTTATCTGCTATCATTTTATAGCTTTTACCTTCTACAAGTTCATTTAGAATTTCCTTCTCTCTGTCAGAGAGACCAAATTTGTTTTTGTTGTGATCTGATTGATCTCTGAAGAAATTTATAACTCTAGAAGCTATTGATGGAGTCATAGGTGAACCGCCAGACAAAACATCTTTTATCGCTTCAATGAGTTTTTCAGGTTCAGCTTTTTTGAGAATATATCCAGAAGCTCCATATCTAATAGCATCAAAAATTTTATCGTCGTCTTCAAAGACGGTTTGCATGATGACCTTAACTCCGGGAAAAAGATTGTTAAGGATTTTAACTCCTTCTATTCCATCACACTCTGGCATTTGTATGTCCATAAGCACAACATCGGGCTGAAGTTCAGCCATCTCAGATTCAATATTTTTGCAGTTTGGAAATACTCCACTCACAAAAAAACTCTCCACAGAGGCCAACAGTATCTTAAGACTATCCCTTCTGTTACTATTATCGTCGTATATAACTATATGTACCATATCTTAAACAAAGGATTAAATAAAATATCACAAACTCAATAACTAATTTTAGGTATGAGAAGCTTAACTCTTATTGCAGAGTCTTGCACCTGAGTTTTCAATTCTAATTTACCTTCAAACTGCTTTATGATTTGCTCTATTTCAATTAATTTTTTTGATTCTCCTTGGATTATCAGTTCAATACTCTCAGAAGAAATGGAAAGTAATATTGAATTACAACCTGATAAAGCTACCTGATTGCAAATGCATCTGAATAAATTTAATGTATTTCTGCTAAATTTAAGTGATATGTTTTGAGTTTCTACCAATTCTGTTTTAAGCATCTCAAATTTAACCTTGCTCGGAATCAGAACTACGTTGCAGATCTGTTCTATCTTATCAATAAGAATTGGTAACTTAGTATTCTCAGGAAATATGGACCAAGTTAAATCCTGAATATTGGAGAGTACATCAAACGAAATTTTCTTGATATTGCTCAAATACTCATTTCTTTCTCTGGAGCTCCCATCATTCACTTTTTTAGCTAGAGCTGCATAGATATTTATATCGCTAATATTTTGCCCTATTTCTAGATGTATTTCATTAATTACATTTTTTCGAATTTCTTGATTTTCCTGATTTAATCTGAGATTTGTTTGAAGTTCAGCAATAAGTAGATTTTGAGTTTTGTTTTTTTCTAATTCCTCAGTACGAGATTTATAAGCAAGACCAGAAGTGAAAGCAAGTAATTCGATTACAGTGCCTATAACAAATGGTAAAAATGGATTGATAAGATTACTTAATCCATTTTGTTCTCTTATAATTAAAAGCATGGTCGCAATACTCGATAAAGCTGCTATAACAGCTCCAAATACAAGAAAATTAGAAAGGGTATTTTTCTCTTTTATAAAAATATAGATAAGAATCAATGTCGCAATAAAAATTCCTATGGCACCTGTATTGAAAATTATCTCCGAAGCATATAGATTTATTTCGAAGAGCTTCGAAAAGAGGTCAAATAATAGATAGGTTATTAGTATATACTCTAGATATTTTATCCAAACTTCGAGTTTCGGATAATTCTTGTTCATATCGAGCAATGACCTAGCAAATCTATAATAGAAGTAATAGCAGAGCGTAGGTAAGGTTTTATCAAAAAAATGTCTTGGTTCAATTATGAATTCATCGCTTACAATTATTGCTTCAAAATAGCCAAACATTAATGGGGTGTATGCACCAATACTAAGTATGTATAATGCATACCATAAGTACTCTGGCTTTCTGATGAAAGTCCATTGCGAGATGACATAACAGAATTGAAAAATTATTATGGCCTCATATGAGGCAATAAGCAGCAGTTCAGAAATGAAATTTTCCAATTTTGAGTGATTAATGGGTACACTAAGTAAATGAAAAACCTGATTTCTTGATGAACGTTATAGCATTTAATTGTTTTCTTCAGCTACTCTTTTGATATTATTGAGTCTGGCTTGAATTACTTCGGCATTATTGCTAATTACTCCAGGGATCTGAGAGTTCCCTCCGCCTTTATTACTCCTTAAAGTATTATTTGAGGCGTTTTTGTCGAGTTCATTTTTATCTGATTCGAGTATTGCCGTTTTATTTTCCTTGGTCAATTGAGCGCTTAGACTAAGTTCTTCAGAATTTCCAAGGCTAAATAACTTGTCCGCAAGAGACTCGTTGTAGAAAACAGTAGCTAGCCAAAGCTGAGATCTTGCAACAGACGAGATTCTTACTTCATCAATTATTCCGCTGAAATATGATTCATTATCAAACTGGATTCTCCCAAGTTGTAATTCGGCAGCGCTCGGATGTGGGATATCAATTACTTGATTTGTCTTGTCTGTAATTCCATCAACATATGATGTCATTGTTTTTTCGCCTGTTGAGAAAACGACACTGATATGATACCAACGGTTTTTCTCTAATGTCTCTCCTCGTTGAGTTTCAGAAAACTGAATGAGTTTACCTGATGCATTATAAAATGAAGCATTTAATGTATTGTTTTGATCAATAAACATGCAGTAACCTCCCGGTTGATCACCTTGGTTTGAAATTATTACCTGCTTTTTATTAAGTTCATTTAAATATATCCAAGCAGAAAGTGTGAAATCGCCTGATAAATCAGTTTCTCTAGCATAATTATACGTTACAAAATCCTTCCTGTCAGAAGAGAATAATTTCCCTGAACTGATTTTTCCTAAGGCATCTGATGTTCCACTTTGAGTTGATTTAATCTTTCTTGTATTGTTGGGATTTGTATTTCCATTTAAATGCATTACCGCTTCATAGCCAAAAGACCATATTACAGGCGGTAGTTCAGATTTAATTGTAGAATTGCTGTAGTAGATAAATAAGTCTCTTCCTATTTTATCCGATAATGTATCTATCATCACCCACATGCTTAATTCACCTTTCTGTGGTATATACTCTTCTATCTGCGATGATAAAATTGATTTTCCATCAGCTTTTGTAACTCGAATGTCGTATCCCTTTGGATGGGTTACATATCCACCTTTAGAGATATGCTTTAATTCTTCACTTTGAACTTTAATAAGAACAGGAAAGCTTGTTAATATTTCCTTCCCTCTGATAATGTCATTTGATATTAATAATGGCGCTCTTTTGCTAAAGCCCGGCAGGACCGTTTCCTCGTTTGCAATTGACTTTTCAGAGGTTCCGAAATTGTAATAAACTAAAAATGCCACTGCTACCGCAAGGGCAAATGTCGCTCCTACATAAGCCAATCTGACTGATGCACGAACTTTTACTTTATTTTTTGGGGTTAATTGTAATTTTGGTTTCATAGGCAATTAAGCAAAAAGGAAAAACCGACAGATGAACAGCGATTGTCTGTCGGTTTTATTAATTTTATTCCTCTTTATTATTAGATGCACTGTTTGTTGCTGGAGTCGCTGCAGTTACATCAGTTCGAACTCTTACTACGTCACTATAGGAAAAGGTTTGATCTGTCCCTACAGACATAATCCTGTAATATGTTTGACCATTTAATGGGTCTTCATCTACATAAGAGTAGAATAGATTAACACAAAGTGGCGAGCCCACGCGGTCTTTAAAGCCAAGTGCTTCATAATCATTTCCATCGGATGAGCGTTCTACAATAAAGAGTCCATCCTTTTCATCATTTTGGACAAGCCATCGTACGAAAGTTTTCCCATCAGCAAAGACAGGAGAAAAAGAAACAATTGGTGATTCTTTTTCTTCTTTTAATTTCGCGGATCCAGTTAAGCCTGAGCCGACGCTAGTTTGTGCGTACGTGAGAGTTGTTGCACTAAAAATGAATGCACATACAAGTGAATTTTTACATGCAGAAATAAATCTGTAATTAGTTCGCTGCGTTTTCATACTCTATTTCTTGAAAGGTTAAGTAATTAGTGCTTCATCGTTAATATTGATACGTAAAGCTACATGCGTAGTTGTGCTTTATTAGGTAATAACCTTAAACAGTTAAACACATGTAAGAAATTGTATTTTCAATGGCGGAAGTCACTTGATATGCTATTGTATTAATCATATAATCAGATTGTTGTGGGAAATTATCTTTTTATTAAATGATAATTTAACCTTGTAAGAATTATCAATTCCATTCATTATTTATTTAATTTTTGAAACATTTATTGAATTTTCATTAAATGAAAAACCCCGAACAACGAATTGTCCAGGGTTCTAGTCGAGGTTAGGTTACTCGATTAAAGTCTTTTGATAAGCTTTATCATTTTTTTATCATCATCTTGAGCTACACTTAAAAAGTATACACCTGGTTTTAATCCATTTTCGTCCTTGTAGAAAAATTTAAGTGGTGCATTTTTTTCAGCATTAACTTTTTCTTCTAAAACAACAGCTCCAGATATACTCATGAATTTTAAGGAAGCTATTCCTGTTTTAGGTAAAGAGTATTCAACCTGAAAATCTTTTACAAAAGGATTGGGTTGTGGAGAGGATATCTTAATATCAGCTTCGCCTGCTGGTTCAACTTGCACTGGAGTAATCATTGAATATTCAACCGCACCAGAACTACTTGTGAGTTTCACTCTGTAATAATTGGTTCCCATTTCAGGAGAATTATCCCTGTATTTGTAGCTGATTACTTCATTGCTATTTCCTGCTCCAGGCTTGGTGCCGATTTCTTTAAATTCAATTCCGTTTTGAGAGCGCTCAATTGTGAAAAGGTCGTTATCAACTTCGTTAGCAGTTAACCATTTCAATTGAACAGTATTTCCCTCTGCTTCACCATCGAATGTTAGTAGAGTCATAGAAATTTGCTGTACAATTGCTTCAGTACCACCAATTTTAAGGAATGTATTTGGAGAAGATTGATTTGCATATTCAGTCGCAATCCAATACGGAGATCGTGTTATATTGCTAATTCTCACTTCATCTACCAATCCATCGAAATAGTATATTTTACGATTTGGTTCCCTTCCAATTTGGAGAGGTTCTGTACTTCCAGCAAGGCTAATATTAGTTTTTAAACCTTTATCAAAGCCCCCGTTAACAAATACTGACATACTATCTGCATCGTCAGAATAAACCGCAGTGATATAATACCAATTTTCTCTTTCTAATTGAATTCCTTCTTTTGAAGCTACAGCCGCAGGTTCAGACTTTTCATTTCTTATTTCGAACTCTATTCTGCGATCCTTATTAATAGCTAATCTATATCCGCCATTAAATCCACTTTGGTTTGAAACAATTGTTTGTTCCTTTTTTCCTGATAATAATACCCAGGCTGATATACTTAAATCACCTGTAATATCTACATCTTCTGGTGTATTCAAGCATGGGAATTGACTCGAATTCTTTTCAGAAGCTATATATACTTCTTTATCGTCCTCGATAGTCGCAATTTTGGCAAATTGATTGGCATTTGGAATTTTACTTGATAAAGCCCCCTTTAAATGCCAAACAGCCTTGTATGTCTTGTTCCATGCTGCAGATGAACTTTCGATAGCAGCAAATTTATTACTGAAATATAAATAAATTGGCTTGGCATTTTTGCTGCTAATTGAGTCCATTTTAACCCATGCCAGTAAGTATCCGGTTTGTGGGTTATATGTTTCAATTTCATAGTCTAATAAAGTAACACCATCATCTTTGGTAAATCTGATATCTGCGCCAGATTCACTTAATACTTTTCCTCCATTTGGTGCTGACTTTAAATCAGCGTCAGTTAACGCCACCATAATTGGAAAATCACCAAGTGTTTCTTCGAAAGCTATTTGACTCGCATCAATATTTATCTTTTTACGGAACTTATATTCCGCAAGCGTTTCCACGCCATTCCATTTATTATTTGCAATAGAATCTGTTGAAGTTCCTATTGTATTATAAAGAAGAGCCACTGAAAAGACACCTAAAGCAAGCGCTCCAGCAGCAGCAACAAATCTCATTCTATTCTGAACCGAAACTTTAGTTTTGGTCTTAGATACTAGTCTTGTAGATCTTTTTTTCATGGTGATTATTTTGAATAAGACTTTTTTAATTATTTAGTTTCGGTTCCAGCATCAGCAGCAGAACCTGTTTGACGAGGACTCATTGGAGTAACAACTTTAACTACTGGGCTATAACGAAAGGTGTTGTCAGCTCCAACTTGCATTACTCTATAGTGACTTGCACCCGGCATTGGCTCTTCATCAACATATGAATAGAATAAATTGACCAGGAGTTGTGTTCCAATGCGATCTCTGAAGCCTAATGCCTCAAATTCACTTCCATCGTCTGATCTTTCCACAATAAAAACACCATCCTTCTTATCATTTTTTACCAGCCAGCGCACATATGTTTTACCATCAAGGTGAACAGGAGAAAACGATATAAAAGTGTTTAAAGAATCTTCAGTGAGGTTACCACGATTTAAAAGGGTAGCACTCGATTGAGATACCTTTTGTGCACTGGATTCTGCAGCCGATAAGGCTACTGTTGCAGTGATAAGTATAATTTTGTAGATGAGTTTCATAGTTTTATTTGTTT
Organism: Bacteroidia bacterium; assembly: GCA_040882555.1. Lineage (GTDB taxonomy): Bacteria > Bacteroidota > Bacteroidia > M30B66 > M30B66 > M30B66. The sequence goes on along the minus strand of JBBEBC010000075.1, from coordinate 6,505 downwards.
ACAAACTTGAATACGACAAATGTATCAGCCACGTTTAGCATGATTTGTTAGAGTCGCCTTTTGGATTTACATGTGTGATTAATTGTCATTATTTAAAAGAAAAATACTTCTGTCTGTATTGATTTGAGAAGGTTTTTAATTATTAGACTGTTTTTTTTAGATTTATTTTCAGGTAAGGAATTCATCTGATTTTGAATTTATGACCAACTTCCTACAATTGCTTAATAAGCTTTACTGTTTTCGTTTCCTGAGCCTGTTGAAGACTTAGAAAGTAGATACCTGGTTTTAATTCAGAAGGTGAATTAAATTCGAAATGATTTTCAGTTTCTTTAGACGGCTGAATGCTTTTAGAATAAACCACCGTTCCGCTTATGCTTGTTAATTTTAATTCAATGTCACCTTCCGCATTTGCTTTAAATGCGACATCGAATTTTTCTTTGAAAGGGTTTGGATCAATCCTGTTAATTCCAAGATTTGCTAATGGCATGCTAACATTGACTGTTTCAATATCTGTAACCTGACTCTCACCTTTAAAAGAAGTACTTCTAACACGATAGTGGGCAGTTCCGTAAACTGGAGCCGGATCTATAATGAAATAACTGTGGTCTTCCTCACTATTTCCTTTACCGAATGTTCTAGCAACTTCAACAAATGCATCTCCTGTTAAAGATCTTTCTAGTGTGTAAAAGTCAAGATTCTTTTCGTTAGACGATTGCCATCTTACTGTGACATGTTCCTTTTTGACTTCTGATTCTAGGTTCTTTATAATAGCCAGTTTTGGCGAAGCACTAAAGACCTCCTGTCCATCAATTGTGAAGAAATTTTCTGGATCAGATTCAGACTTGAATAAGGCAGTTAAATAGCTTTGACTAAAAGCCATTGAAGAAATTCTTATTTCATCTAACAAGCCATTGTAAAAACCTCGTTTGCCATCACTTGTAGCACCTAATGTGATATTTTCTCCTGCAGAGTAAAATTCATCGGTTTCTATTGTCCTGTCTAATTTATCATTGACATAGAGTGATATAAGTCCTTCAGATTTCGAACACACTCCAGTTAGCTTATACCAAGTATCACCTTCCAAAGAAGTTCCCCCATCTACTTTTTCAAGACTAATTATATTTCCTTTTCCAGTTATTATTTCAAATATGGGCTTGTTGTTCTGATCCAGCCATAGGCTGAAACCACCCTTTTTACTGCTATTTGTGATGATAACTTGATCAAACGGTCTCTTGCTTGCCTTAATCCAAGTAGAAACTGTAATATCTCCATTGAAATTAAGTTCTGAACCTACTTGGAATTGAGCATGACCTCCACCATATGCTAGAAAATCCTTTGCAGCTGCAAAGCGACCTTCTTCGTCTTTAATGGATCTATATTCACCAGCAAGAAGCAAAGGGCCGTTCGGCTGAAAGCTTCTATTAAGATGCCAAACAACTTCATAAGGCTTATCGAATGTCTTGTCACTTTCGTTTGAATGAGAGTCGCTTTTTCCGTAATAAAGGTAAAATGACTTATTCTTTTGATTAAGACTGTCCAGCTTTACCCAGGCAATAAGTTTACCTGTTGATGGCTCAAAACGTTCAATCTGATAGGGAAGAATTGTAATTCCATCGATAGAAGTAAAAGTGATATCCTCTCCATCTCTACCCGATACCATTCCTCCATTTTGAATGCTTTTTAGTTCATCAAGTCGGAGACTTACAAGCATAGAAAAATCTTCAAGAGTTTCTGAACTTGGAATATTATTCTCAAGAACAGATAATTTTTTTCTGCCTGAAAAGCCTTCTAGCACTTCTGCTATTGGATTTTTTAATGCTTCGCGTTCTGAAGCTCTACTCTCACTAATTTGACCAATGAAAGTGTAGAGGTAGAAAATACCTCCTGCAAGAGCTGCCATAGTAGAAGCTACAGCGATTCTGCGTAGTCTTCTTTTAAGGCGATTGCTAAGTCTATTACGGTTGCGTAAACGTAGTCTCATTCAAGAATCATTTAGGTGTTAAATCACTTTTCTGATTCCTCAGAAACTGGCACCGCTGCGCTACCAGTAGAATTTGCTGATGCAGCAGTTTTTACTCTAACTACATCGGAATAATTAAAGGTATGGTCAACTCCAACCTGCATAACTCTGTAGTGAGCATATCCTACAGGAGGTGCGTCGTCTACGTATGAGTAGAATAGGTTAACTTCTTTTGTTGAACCTACGCGATCTTTGAAACCCAAAGCTTCAAACTGATCTCCATCTTCAGATCGTTCAACAATGAAGACTCCATCTTTCTTATCATTACCAACAAGCCAACGTAAATAGGTTTTGCCTTCTACGTAAACCGGCGAAAATGAAAGGAAATTATCTACAGAGTCTTTAACCATCTCTTTCGCTTCGGAAGGAGGCTTTACTTTGAAAGTCTGCTCGCTTGTTTGAGCAACCAGAGAATTCCCAGTTAAAAGAAGACTAGCGATAAGGGTAGTCCTTTTTAGGAATGAAGTAATTGTACTGTGAGAGTTGAGGTTCTCCATGAAGATTGATTTTGGATTCCTCAACGATAAAGAGCAATTTACGGTTGCCAGTTAGAGCATTTCAAACTAAGTTATTCTAACAGATGTAAGAATAATTGTCTTTCAACAAGGTTTAAATTTATAACTAATTGATAATGTAATATATAGTAATTGGTTCGGCTCGATTAAGGCCGTAAAAAATTGTCTCTTTAGTGACGTAAGCTCCAATAAATACACTTTAGTATTCATTGAATGCATTCCAAGGCTTTCTATAAACCTATGAAACGATTGTTGAAGCTTCTTCTTCCTCCCTTAATTCTTCTACAAGATCTTTCTCAACCTTTAAATGGTCAATTATAAATAGTTGCCTGTCGGGTGTGTTTTTCCCCATGTAAAATTCTAGTAACTGAGGCAGATTTTCTTCTCTTTTAAACATGACAGGTTCAAGTCTGATATCTTTACCGATAAAGTGTTTGAACTCATCTGGTGAGATTTCTCCAAGTCCCTTAAATCGAGTTATTTCAGGATTCTTCCCAACTTTCTTTATCGCATCCCTCCGTTCATCTTCTGAGTAACAATAAAAAGTGTCTTTCTTATTTCTTACTCTGAATAGAGGCGTTTGAAGAATATACAAATGTCCGTTTTTAACTAAGTCGGGGAAGAATTGCAAGAAGAAGGTAATCATCAGCAATCGAATGTGCATCCCATCCACATCGGCATCCGTAGCGATAACGATGTTATTATATCTTAAATCATCTAAACCATCCTCAATATTTAAGGCACTTTGAAGGAGGTTGAATTCTTCGTTTTCGTAAACAATTTTCTTAGTTAAACCATAGCAATTGAGCGGCTTTCCCTTTAGCGAAAAAACTGCTTGGGTATTAACATCTCTGCTTTTTGTAATTGAACCTGATGCCGAATCACCCTCTGTTATAAACAAGGTGGTATTTAGCCTGTCGGCATGATTGGAGTTATAATGAACTCTGCAGTCCCTTAGTTTCTTATTATGTAAACTAACTTTTTTAGCTCTTTCCCTAGCTAGCTTCCTGATTCCTGAAAGTTCCTTTCTTTCTTTTTCACTTTGAAGTATTTTGTGAAGTAGAATTTCAGCTACATCGCTATGTTTATGAAGGTAGTTATCTAACTCATTACGAAGGAAATCAATAACAAAAGTTCGTATTGCAGGTCCTTCGGGGCCGAGGTTTTGAGACCCTAATTTGGTTTTCGTCTGACTTTCAAAAACAGGCTCAATTACTTTAATACTAATTGCGACGATGATTGATTGCCGGATGTCATTCGCATCAAAGTCCTTTTTATAGAAATCTCTAACCGTTTTAACAACGGCTTCACGAAGAGAAGCCTGGTGTGTTCCTCCCTGAGTAGTGTGTTGTCCGTTTACGAATGAATAGTATTCCTCACTGTACTGCGCACCATGTGTGAGAGCAATTTCAATGTCTTCACCTTTCAGGTGGATGATAGGGTAGAGAGGTTCTCCACTTAAGTTTTGTTCTAGCAGGTCGAACAGACCTCGCTCAGATTTATATACATTACCGTTGAAATGAATGCTCAGACCCGTGTTGAGGTAGGCATAATTCCAAAGCATTTTTTCAATGTATTCATTGATGAATTTGAAATTCCCGAAAATCTTTTCGTCAGGAAGAAACTGAACCATTGTTCCGCGGCTCTCCTTAGTTTCTTCTTGTGGAGGATCATTGGTTAGATTTCCCTGCTCGAATTCAGCCATTTTCATGGTATTGTCGCGCACAGCTTGAACCTTGAAATAACTGCTTAAAGCATTTACTGCCTTGGTACCAACTCCATTTAATCCAACTGATTTTTTAAAAGCAACTGAATCATATTTTGCTCCCGTATTTATTTTAGAAACTACATCTACTACTTTTCCTAACGGTATGCCTCTTCCAAAATCTCTTACTTTAACAACTCGGTCTTTGATGGAAATTTCAATTCTTTTTCCAAAACCCATGACGTACTCATCAATACAGTTGTCCATCACCTCCTTCAGAAGAACGTAAACTCCATCATCCATGGAAGAGCCATCACCTAGCTTTCCAATATACATTCCTGGACGAAGCCTTATATGCTCCTTCCAATCAAGTGATTTAATTGAGTCTTCAGAATAATTGAGGTCTTTACTTTCAGCCATGAAACAAAAATACGAAGTTGAGCATTCTCTTTTCGTAAGGATTTTGTTGTTTTATTCACCATTTGAAACGAATCTCTTAAGTACATTAATATATGACAATGAAAATTTCAATTGACAATTACCCTCAGGCGATGAGCTGGGAAACTTATTATAAGCTTCACGAAAGTTTTATTACAGAGCACAAGACAAGTGGAAGCAATCAAAGTGAAGATATGCTTCACTACACTATGTTAAACTGGCAACGTATTAAGAGAATCTATCATCACACTACTTTTGATGATGAAACCACCGCTCAAATAATGGCACTTCCCCATCAAAATTGGTTGGTTATAACCGAAGCTTGGTGTGGTGACGCAGCTCAAAGTGTTCCCGCGTTAGCGGCTTTGGCAGCTTTAAATGAAAAAATAAATTTAAGTATAGTGTTTAGAGATGAACAACTTGAATTAATGGACAAGTTCCTTACTAATGGTTCCCGCTCAATTCCAGTTTTTATTTTTATCAATCCTGAAACAGATGAGTTAATAGGGCAGTGGGGACCTCGCCCAGCCGAAGCTCAAAAATTGCTTTTCACTATGAGAACGGCTAAAAGCAAGGATGAAGATATTAAACTCGAATTGCAGAAATGGTATAATAAAAACAAGTCGGAGGACATGGTTAAAGAAGTTCTTCAGATTATATCAAGAGATAAGAGGCAGTTGCCTCAAATACCAAACGCCTAAGCTGAAGGAGTTCGAGAATTTAAAGTAAATGCAATTTGTAAGATTTTTAGTGAAAATGAAACTAAACAAAAAGCTTTCAAAGTCGGTTTGGTATATCTTTGTAAGTCACGCGTTTTAGATATGAATAGAGTATTTTTTTTGATTGCCTTTTTGGCTTGTGCAGTATCGAGTGGAGTCGCTCAAAATTTCTCAGAGAATTATTTTGATGGTCAAATCTACTTTAAGATTAAAAGTCAGGTAAAATTACCTGCTAAATACCAAAGTGATGAAGCTGATTTATCAGACTTTAACTTCATCAATAAAGTAAAAGAAGAATTTGAAATTACTCGATTAAGAGCCTCTTTCTATTTTTCCAACAATGAGGATTTTCGAAAAACGTTTAGGGTTTATTTTAATGATGAAGAAAAAGTAGAGGCTTTCATCGACTATCTGAAATCTCAACCTGAAGTTGAATATGCTGAAAAGGTTCCCCTTCATAGAAAATCTTTAACCCCTGATGATCTCGGGAACAATAACACTGGAAGCACGGGGCAATGGAGTCTTTACAAAATTAGAGCTCAGCAAGCTTGGGATATTTCTTTAGGAAGCAGTGTCATAAAAGTTGCTGTTGTAGATGACGCAGTGCAAACTACACACCCCGATTTAAATAATGTTTGTATTGCGGGAAGAGATGTTGCAGATAATGACAATGATCCAAATCCGCCTACAAATGTGTATGATCATGGAACTCACGTAGCAGGTATTGTTGGTGCAGAAACAGATAACGGTACTGGTATAGCTTCCATTGGATTCGGAATTAGTATTATACCAGTTAAATCTACAAATGACCCCGAGTTTATTACTGATGGTTATGAAGGAGTTGTTTGGTCTATTGATAATGGAGCAGATGTGATTAATATGTCTTGGGGTGGTTCTGGTGGAAGTCAAACAGGACAAAATATTATGAATTCAGGCAATAATGCAGGAGTAGTTTTAGTTGCTGCAGCCGGAAATGATGATGTAAGCACCACCTTTTTCCCTGCGGGATTCAACCATGTTATTTCTGTTGCTTCAACTTCTAGTTCAGATGCTAAATCATCTTTTTCTAACTATGGAACTTGGATAGATATTTCGGCTCCTGGTTCTT